>CAZYSI010000001.1:0-26522 GCA_964650345.1 uncultured Candidatus Saccharibacteria bacterium
ACGACGCGGGGTAGAGCAATTGGCAGCTCGCAAGGCTCATAACCTTGAGGTTCCGGGTTCGAATCCCGGCCCCGCAACCAAAGGAAACTCGCGCACAGCGCGCATTAATATTTACCATACGGCAAGATTAAACTAAGCCGACGTAGCTCAGTTGGTTAGAGCGAAGGACTCATAAGCCTTAGGTCGCTGGTTCGATCCCAGCCGTCGGTACCAAATTATGCCAATACCAAAATCTGTTAATAATAGGTTCTTCCTTTCTTGGAATGGTTTAATGGCTTATGTTTTGGGGTATTTTGCTGCTGATGGTTGCATGCTGATAAATAAACGGGGGTCATGCTTTATTGAATTTACTTCGAAAGACAAGGATTTATTGGTGAGCGTAAGAAATATCATGCGCTCAAATCACTGTATTTCAATCAGACCAAGACCAGAGCCTCAAAAAACTACTTACAGGTTACAAATAGGGAGCAAAGAAATCTTCACTGATCTAAAATCCCTTGGATTTACCCAGGCCAAAAGTAAATCTTTAAAATTACCAGACATACCTTCAATATTTCTCCCTGACTTTATTAGAGGATACTTCGATGGTGATGGGCATGTTTCTATAGTAGAAAGAAAAGATAGATTGTTACCAACAATTCAATCTGGATTCACATCTGGGAGTCAAGAGTTTCTTAAAGAGTTGCTTGCAAAACTAAAGCGATATGCTATGATTCAGGGCGGAAAGGTAAGATATAATCGAGCCTATAGATTGAACTTTTCAGTATCCGACTCCTGGAAATTGTATAATTTCATCTACCATGACGCGGGGAATTTATTCCTCGCAAGAAAAAGAGTAATATTTGAAAAATATTACGGAAAGAAAATATGGACCGGTAGCTCAGCTGATTAGAGCGCTCGCCTGTCACGCGAGAGGTCGCGGGTTTGAGTCCCGTTCGGTCCGCCACGTAATTTTAAAAACAAGCCCTTCTAGAGGGGGCTTGTTTTTTTATTCAATAAAAATCAATACTATTAGATATCCCCAGAAGCTATCTTGCCACTAAAAATTGCTTTTGCTACTATGCAATTAGCTGTTAGAGCTGAATAACTTAATAAAGTTCCAAGGGGCAGGCTATCTAGAGAAGCCTGCTTTTTGGTTGCCAAATCTTGTTATGGAGTGAATCAATTTGCTCTGGTATACTAAATATATGAACTCTGTTTTATACATCATTATTGCTCTGCTTCTAGTTGGCTTCGGCGTCCTTTTGTATATGCTCTTGGCCATGAAAAAAGCCACTGAAAAACCCCAAGACAGCGAAACCTTAAAAATGATGATGGAGTGGATGCGGGACCTAAAACAAGATATGAGTAAGGACCGCGAGCTGACCCAGCAAAACATTCACGAAACCAACAAGCAAATTAACGAGCGCCTCACTAAGGCTGCCGAGTATATTGGCGACCTTAAGAAAGACATGGGCTCACTAACCCAAATTGGGCCAGATGTGCGCCGACTTTCTGAAGTACTTTCCAGTCCTAAAGCACGTGGCAACTTCGGGGAAGAGATGCTAGAGAATATGTTGTCACAAGTTCTCAATAAAAGTGCTTACCGATCTCAATACAAGTTTAAAAACGGTGAAGTGGTCGACATGGCTGTATTTGTTGGCGAGAAGATCTTGCCTGTAGACAGCAAATTCTCTTTGGAAAATTTTCGTCTATATAAAGAAGCGAAAGAAGATGATGCTGCTGAAAACTTAAAGAAACAGTTCCTGCGTGACGTACGTAAGCGTATTGATGAAATTCATAAAAAATATATTCTCCCTCAAGAAAATACCTTTGATTTTGCGTTAATGTATATTCCTTCTGAAGGCGTGTTTCATGAAGCCCTGGAAGATACCGCTACGGTTGAATACGCTCGCAACAAAAAAGTCTACATGGTAAGCCCGAATACTTTGTATCACCACCTACAGATTATTTTAATTGCTTTACGTGGCCAGCAAGTTAACGAAGTTGCAGAAAAACTTTTACATATGGTAGCTGGCATTCAACAGGAGAGCGATAAGTTTGGCCGCAATTTGGGCGTACTTTCGAACCACATTAAAAATGCCGGTAACACCATGGGCACAGTAACTAATGACTTTGTTAAACTGCAAAGCAATATTAAAAATGCAGCAACTTTGCAAATGGAACAGGCTGAAGTTACCGAGCTTGCTGCCGAAGAATCTAAAAATTTAATTGAATAATTAACCTTAATATATGTCTATAAGAAACCCGGACCAGCGAGTAGGAATATTCGTTGATGTCCAAAACTTGTATTATAGCGCCCGCAACATTTACAGTGCGCGCGTGAACTTTAACGAAGTGCTCAAAGAAGCCATTGGTAATCGCCGTCTTATCCGGGCCATTGCCTACGTTGTTAAGGCAGATATGCCGGAAGAACAAAGCTTTTTCGACGCTCTAGAAAAGGCTGGTTTTGAAGTAAAAGCCAAAGACCTGCAAACATTTGCTGGTGGTAACCAAAAAGGTGATTGGGATGTTGGTATTGCCATGGATATCATCAAGCAGATGAACAAGCTCGATGTTGTGGTACTGGCCAGCGGTGATGGCGATTTTGCCCCGTTACTGGAGTACCTACAAATGACTGGGCAATTAACCGAAACTGTTGCGTTCGGTAAATCCACTTCTAGTAAAATCAAAGAACTAACTGACCATTTTATTGATCTTGATGATGACCCTCGTCGGTTCTTAATGGCAATTAAAGGTGGCCGCGCTGGTGGACGCACCCCAGGACGCGGGCAGAGCAACACTACCAGCCGTACCATTCGTAAAACTACTAAAAAATAACCACAGCAGCTAATGAAAGTAGTGTTAGACACCAACGTAATTATTGATGGCATTAAAGATGATTACTCCTACGAAAAGCAGATTATCGATGCTGTGCGGGCAGGGGAGATTGAAGCATATGCGAACCATCAAACTATTCGCGAGAACAAGTTAATTATGCGTCGCTTAATTGAAGATCCCGCATACGAAGCAGAAATAGCTGACCTTTTGACGCAGATTAATCAAGTTGTTAATCGCAGGCAAATAAATATTGTCCGAGATAGAGAAGATAATAAAATTTTGGAAAGCGCAGTGGAAGCCGGCGCAGAATATTTAATTACTCGTGACAATGATTTACTGTCTATCGAAAAGTATCAAGGAATAGAGATAGTAAATCCGCCGCAGTTTTGGGTTCGCTACAAAGACGAAGGCAACGATCTTTGGAAACAGTGGGCAGGGTTTTTTAGTAAAAAAGATTAATTAACCAACCGTTCTTCAATGTCATCATTGTTGGAGAAACTAAATAGCGAACAACTCCAAGCCGTCACACATGCTGACGGTCCGTTGTTAATTGTGGCTGGGGCGGGGACAGGGAAGACCACGGTTATTACCCGCCGCATTGCTTACCTTATAGAGCAAAAACTGGCTAAACCGCAAAAAATTTTGGCTCTAACTTTCACGGATAAAGCTGCTGGCGAGATGGAAGAACGCGTGGATCAACTTGTGCCTTTAGGCGTGCACGACTTTTGGATCTCTACATTCCACAGCTTTTGCGAACGGATTATTAAGCAACACGGCATAGACATTGGCCTGTCCAATGACTTCGAGCTTTTAGACAAAACTAAGCAGTGGATTTTTCTTTACAAAAATTTTGATAAATTTACCCTCGACTACTACCGCCCACTTGGCAGTCCAAGCAAATTTATAGATGCCCTGTTAGACCATTTTTCAAAGTGCAAAGACGAACTAATTACTCCGGAGGAATACTTAAACTATGCTGAATCGTTGAAGCTTTCCAGTGGCGATGCACAACTAGCAATTGGTACCGAAGATGAAACTATTACAGAGATTAAACGCTTAGAAGAACTGGCTGGCGCCTACCATACTTACCAAAAACTACTGCTCGACAACGAGTACTTAGATTTCGGCGACTTAATTCACTACTGTATTCAGCTTTTCAAGCAGCGACCAAATCTACTCAAATACTACCAAAAGCAATTTAAATTCATCATGGTCGATGAATTCCAAGACACCAACGTTGCCCAATACGAACTTATTAAACTCTTAGCTGGCCACGGCCGAACAGATAGCAAGCACAACTTAGTTGTGGTGGGGGATGATGACCAGTCGATTTACAAGTTCCGCGGCGCATCTGTTTCTAATATTTTAAAAATCAAAGAAGATTTTCCAGATATTCAAAGTTTAACTTTAGTCGACAACTACCGCAGCAACCAAAAGATTTTAGATTTAGCTTACAACTTCATTCAAGGTAACAACCCAAATCGCTTAGAAACGAAATTAAAAATAAATAAGCGTCTCAAAGGACATAACACCGAGACCAGCGAAATTCAAGTCTTAGAAGGTAAAGATCTCAGCGAAGAACTCAACTTTGTAGTAGATAAAGCACTAGCGCTTAAACAAAAGTTTCCAGACAGCAGCTGGAATGATTTTTGTATTTTGGCGCGTGCTAACTCAGCAGCCAATGAAATTATTCCTGTACTCGAAGCCAAACAAATTCCATACAGTTTTGTTGCTAACCGCGGTTTGTACAAAAAACCACTCATTGCCGATATCATCAACTATTTAAAACTCCTCGATAACTACCACGAATCGAGTGCACTTTACCGAGTACTAAACTTTCCAAAATTCCAGCTCGGCGCAATTGATGTTGCGCACTTAACGCAATTCACCAATCGAAAAACTATTTCAGTTTATGAGGCACTGCACAACCACGAAGCACTAGCACTACTCTCTAAACAATCTCAAGAAAAAATCGCTCAGCTTCTTAAACTACTCGAAAAGCACGCTCAAGACTCCACAGAAAAATCTGCTGTTGAATTGTTTGTAGAACTAGTGGCGGATTTAGGAATAGACCACATACTCATGGAAGATACCCTGGAAAACGCCCAAAATCGCGAGCTCTTGGAGCAGTTCTACAAAAGAGTAGAAACCTATGCCCAAACTGCTGAAAATCGCACCATGCGAGGCTTTTTAGGCGAATTAGCCCTGGAACTCAAGGCAGGGGAGGAAGGCGCTATAAAGTTCGATCCAAACAGCGGACCAGAAAGCCTTAAAGTAATGACCATTCATAGCGCCAAAGGCTTAGAATTTAAATTCTGCTTTATTGTTAATTTAGTTGATCAGCGTTTTCCAACGCGAGCACAACGTGATGCTATTGAATTGCCAGCGGCATTAATAAAAGACATCTTGCCGGAAGGGGATTTTCACCTACAAGAAGAGAGGCGCTTATTCTATGTAGCTATAACTCGCGCGAAAACGCATTTGTATTTAAGCTGGGGTCGTGATTACGGTGGAGCAAAATTAAAAAAGCCATCAATCTTTTTAACAGAGACTGGCTTAGTGCCAAGTGAATCAGTTACTAAAGCAACCGGCAAAGTTGTATTTACTCCCAATAAATCTAAGTCGCGCAAAGTTGTGTACAAAGTTTTACCGGAAAGTTTTTCTTTTAGTCAAATCGCCACTTTCCAACAATGCCCATTGGAGTATAAATATCGCTATTACTTGCGGCTGCCTCTGCCTGGAAATCATCATTTAAGTTTTGGGTCGACTATTCATGCTGTGCTGCAAAAATATTTAGAACAGTTCAAGCGTCAGCTTAACGCACCCCAGCAGGATTTATTTACTAAAGAGACGGTAGTCGAATTACCACCACAGTCTTTATTAGAAGAACTCTATGAAAGCGAGTGGGTAGATGACTGGTACCAAAGTTCCGAACAAAAAGAAAATTACCGCGCGCGTGGACGTGATATTCTAAAAACCTTTTACGAAAGCTCTTCCGCAAGCACCCCAAAGCCTGTGTTAATTGAAGAATCATTTTCAATGAAACTTGGTGACAAAGAACAATATTCCTTTAACGGTAAAATAGATCGTGCCGACCGCGGCGAACACGGTCTTTGCGTAATCGACTACAAAACATCGGAAAAAGTTCCAAGTAAACAAGCCAGCAGCGACCTCGACCAGCTGCGTATTTACCAGTGGGCCTTAGAAGAATATTTCCACCTGCACGCAGAAAACTTGCAATATTGGTATTTGCACCCGAATCAAAGAGTAGTAATACCACTGGCAACTCCTGAACAACTTACCGAACTAAAAGAAAAACTCGTCCAAACCATTGAAGAAATTCGAGATGCAGTAAAGTACGACCGCTTTACTCAACTACACAAAAAATCTAAGCGCCATAATTGTAATCACAGCGATCTTTCCTAGTGATGATCACCAAGGCGTTGACTATGATTATACTTTAAGCTACAATCTTAAATCAGCCTAGATTCTACTGGAGGAAAGTATGGAAATGGAGTTTGAAAGACCGTGGCTTATCCAACGTTGTTACCTACGAGATGATGGTACTTTGAACTTTGAGTATATGGGGTCCTCAGAGTTCGAATTTGGCATAATCCCCAAAACGTTGGCTAGAATCTCAGAGCAAGACCTAGTCATTCATAAACTTGAAGTGGACCTTATGGAATCAAAGGTTGCCTTCTTCATTTACGGCTTATGTGATCGCGATTGGCGACCATACCTACCGATACTTCTTGGGTTGGTAGATGGCAGCGTGAGGACTCTAGAGCCGACTATGCTGAAAGAAGAGTTGGAGTTCTCGCTAAAGCTTAAGGAACCGCGGCAATACCAAAGCCGAAGGAACATTTGGCTCGACCTTAGGAATGACTGTTTCTTCAGTCTGTCCAACGAGAAAATTGATCAACTTCACTCCCTTTGGGAGGCTGCCGCAAACGGGGATATAGAGTGGTCAAGAAAACTGTTCG
Source organism: uncultured Candidatus Saccharibacteria bacterium (assembly GCA_964650345.1). Lineage (GTDB taxonomy): Bacteria > Patescibacteriota > Doudnabacteria > UBA920 > UBA920 > UBA920. The sequence goes on from CAZYSI010000001.1 coordinate 6,804, forward strand.
CAGGCAGTACCCTTAAGATCACTGCGCCTTAGCGCATAAAAACATCCACAGATTCGGTTTCGCCAACCCATTGGCGAGACCGATTTTTTTTATTCAAATACCCACCCGAAGATATTCAATATACCAAACCTCTGATGAACTTCTGATATAATAAATCCATGCCTCATTTTGATTTAATAGAACTCATAAAAGCCGTTGGCTACTTAGGACTGTTTGGTATTGTATTTGCTGAAACTGGACTACTAGTTGGTTTTTTCCTTCCTGGAGACAGTCTACTATTCACAGCTGGGATTTTAGCTGCTGAAGGATATTTAGATATCAGTTTACTGCTCGTAGTTCTTGCTGGGGCAGCTATTATTGGAGATAGTGCTGGATATTCCATTGGGAAAAAATTCGGTCCCAAAATCTTTACGCGTGAAAATTCACTCCTTTTTAATAAAAATCATCTGCGCAAAGCTGAAGCATTCTTTGAAAAGCACGGGCCTAAAACAATTATTATTGCAAGGTTTGTTCCTATCATTCGCACCTTTGCCCCAACACTAGCAGGGGTAGGGAAAATGAGCTATCCGAAATTTTTAACTTACAACATTGTTGGAGCGTTGTTTTGGGTTCTTAGTGTAACCTTACTTGGCTACTGGCTTGGTCTGAAAGTCGAAAACATTGAAAAATTCATTCTCCCTGGTGTTGTAATAATTATTTTAATTTCTATCTCACCATATATCAAAGAGTTTATTACTAACGCCGAACTCCGTACCCAAACTTGGCAGGGAATCAGACGGGCGGTTAGTGCTCTTAGAAGGAAAAATTAACTATGGCTAAGAATGCACGCGACTATGAAGATCGTCCCTGGGGAAATTTTACTGTTCTGTCTGAACTGCAAAATCAAGGAGGGAGCAAAGACCTTATAGTAAAACGGTTAGAGGTACACCCAGGCAAACGACTCTCTTATCAAAAACATGAATTTCGGCACGAACACTGGTTTTGTGTATCAGGCAATGGCTTAGCGGTTATTAACGACGAAAACATTCCTTTAAAAGCAGGGGAGGCAGTGCAAATTAACATTGGCGATAGACACCGCCTAGACAATCGAGCGGGCACTGAGCCACTTATAGTCATTGAAGTTATTACGGGTGAGTTTGACGAATTCGACAACGAGCGCCTAGAAGATGACTTCAATCGCGACAGCGACTGGCGAAATGCGTAAAAAAAATGGTATACTTAAACAGATAAATATAGCAAAACAGGTAAATGCACCACACCACCAGAAATTACCTTATACCAATTAGCATTGGCACACTGCTGGCTATAGCAGCATTCATCTCGGTTCTGTGGTTCGTTGATCCTTTTGCTTCCGGGTTAGTTCAGTATTTTTTCTTTTACTTAACACTGTTCTTAGCGAGTACTGGAATTCTCACTTTGACTGGCATAATAATTAGAAAAAAGGTTTCTCCTGGAATGTTTACCGAACAGTTACGCATTAGTTTCCGCCAAGGAGTCTTACTTTCCTTCCTAATATTAGGACTTCTAATACTTCAAGTATCTAACCTCCTACTATGGTGGGTCGGCCTCACCCTTGTACTATTCATTATCGCTCTTGAGGTTTTCCTCAACTCGTAAATTTCGCTGTCATAAAAACAAATGGCAAACTCAAACCAAAGCAACAACAGTATAGAAACACAACCTTTTTACAACGTAATGCCAGAAGCTGTTGGCAAAGGAATTCCTCTGCGCAAAGTAACTGCGGCAAAAGCCGACGCAGTTTTTAAAGCTGACTCTACTCCAGGAATTAGCCAAGCTGTAGCAGCCGGAGCAGGACCAACTGCTTCAACCATTACCATGCCGAAACTAAATAATGGCTTATTCAGTTTCTTTACCCGTAAGGCAGTACTAATTCCTATATTGGTAATTATTATTGCACTGGCTGGGGTGGGAACATGGCTAGTTTCATCTGCGCTGAAAGACGACAGTCAGTCAAATGATGAACCCATCACTCCTCTTGAAACAATAAACCCAGATGTAACAACACCAGGGGATTGGCTTGCTAGATTCTTTGGCACTGAAACCTGTACTACCATAACTACTTGTGGCGATACAGCTGACCCTGACCGCGACGGACTAGCGAATAAAGAAGAGTACGATAAAGGTGCTGACCCTAACAACCCGGACAGCGATAGCGATGGTATTGCTGACGGCGATGAACATCATATTTTCAAAAGCGATCCATTAATTTCTCGGACTTACCGAGAAGGGCAATATAACGACGCTGATTTCGTAAAGGGAGGTTACGATTTCGTCACCGACTTGCCGTATACTGATGAACAATTAGCCACAATTAAAAATCGCATTAAAGAACGTGGCTTACACCAGCCAACCTTAACTACTATAGGCACAGTGGCTTTAAGCCTCTATGATTTCCGCGACCCGAATGCACCACCAATAGATCCTAATATTGACCAATCACCGCAAGCTAAGCTCGACCGCGACACGCAGCGCCAAGCCACCATAAAAAAGATTGGTGGGGCCCTGCTGAAGTACCGCACGGACAAAAAGTCTTTCCCAGCTACCAGTGACTTTATTGCAATGAGCGATGCTATTCGGTCATTTAACACCGTAGCTACTAATTACAATGACCCGATTGGTAAAGACCAATATGTTTATGGATATTCTGCAGGCGAAAGAAATTTAAACTTTACCCTTAGTTACTTCAGTGAAACCCAGAATCAGTTAATAAAGTACACAACCAAAGACGCAGAAGAAACTGAAGCAAAAGAAACCGCTGCAGTTCAAAATGAACAGCGCATGGCTGACCTAGAAAACATTAAAAGTGCGCTGCTAATTTACTCAGCTGCAAATGTCGATTCTAATAGCGACAAAATATACGCATTCCCAACTAGAGATCAATACCCCAATATTCTGGTAGAAAAAAGATATATTACCTCAGTACCGAAAGATCCGAACGGCAACAGCTATAGCTACGAAGTTAATGACACATTTGACTCCTTTACCTTAAAAGCCGTATTCCAGAATCCACCAAAGGGAGTTACTGGATACATCTGTAACGAGTTAGAGTGTAAAAATTATTAGCGACTAAACTTTACGACCATGGCAATGCTGAACTTTCTCACTAAATTCCTTTCTAAAAAACAGCACGTGCCACAAACCGGCCACGTGATTACGGCCAAAGTGACCAAAATCGAACCGCACCCAAATGCGGATCGCTTGCGTGTGATTACTTTAACAGATGGTCACCGGGAAATTTCCCCAGTTGTTTGCGGTGCCTTTAACTTTGAAGAAGGGGATATTGTTGCCCTAGCTTTGCCCGAAGCTACCATTGCCCGCAATATTCATTCTGAATCGCACGAATCCTTTGTCCTCGGTCCAGCTAAGATCCGCGGCGTTGAAAGCCAAGGCATGATTTGTGCTGCGTTTGAGATTGGCCTAAGTGAAGACATAGGCGATAAACCAGAAATCTTAGTCTTGCCAAAAGACACCAAGATTGGTACGATTCTGCAATGAGTAATTTAGTAATCCCTCTAGACGAGCAAAACCGTCTTTTGGCTGAATTGAACAACCGAACAGACAGCGAAGCAGCGCGCATTAAGCGCTATTTAGAAATGGATGACCTTTCCCGCCGAGACTCTGGCCCGATTCGTGAGCTGGTCAACAACATTGTTGGGCTTGAACAATTTAAAGATTTTGATGTCATTACCATTCCGGAAGTTGTGCCAGCCAGTGCCAGCTTCGACTTGTTTAACTTTCCACCTGACCATGTGGCGCGCAGTAAGTCTGACACTTACTATGTTGATGAAGAAAATATTTTACGTACCCATACAACTGTAATGTGGTACTACTACATGCAGCAGCCAGAGGTGCGCACCAAGATTACTGAGAACATGCCGCTCGGAGTTTTGTCTTACGGCAAAGTCTATCGCAAGGATGAAATCGACCGTAACCACATGAACATCTTCCATCAAATGGATGGATTATATTTGCACCCAACTTCCGAACGGACTATTACCCAAGATGACTTAAAAGAGGTGTTGGCGAATGTTGTAAAGGCTGCTTTTGGCCCGGACATAAAATACCGCTTTAACGATGATAACTTCCCATACACCCACTCATCTTAAGAAATGGAAGTAGAAAAAGACCGGCAATGGGTAGAAGTGCTGGGTGCTGGTCTTGTACAACCAGGGGTTTTAGAAAAACTTGATGTTGATCCAAACCAATACAATGGTTGGGCATTTGGATTTGGTTTAGAACGCTTAGCAATTATTGGTATGGAATTACCAGATATTCGTTTACTGTGGAGTACTGACCCACGCGTAACTAAACAACTTAAACTTGGGCAAAAATTTGAAGCCGTAAGCAAATACCCACCAGTAATCCGTGACATCTCATTTATTGTGAAAAATACTTTTGAACCCAATAACTACTTTGACCTTATTCGTGACATTGGCGGAGACTTAGTAGAAGAAGTTCAGTTGATGGATAAATACGAAAACGCGGCTAAGTTCGGGCAAGATCGCGTGAGCTATACCTACCGCATTATGTATCGCAGTCCAGATCGAACTCTTGAGGCCAGTGAAGTTGAACCGTTGCAGGACGAAGTATACAAGCAAACTGCCGAGCAATTTGACGCTGAGTTACGATAGCAACTTTTCTCTAAAAGAGCGCATATATATGCGCTTTTTTATATATCTGAAGAATAGAAAACTTGTACTAAATATGCTATAATTTAGGTACTAATAAATCATCAGAATTCTACAGAAAATCCACATAAAATATGGCAAAAACCGCTAAAGACGTAGCTGAAAATTCAGTTAAAGACGACAAAGCTAAGAAAGCAAAATCCGCTGAATACTCTTCCGCTAATATTACTGTCCTCGAAGGGCTAGACCCGGTTCGCAAGCGCCCTGGTATGTACATTGGTTCTACTTCAGAGACAGGGTTACATCACTTAATTTGGGAAATTGTAGACAACGCTGTGGACGAAGCCATGGCTGGTCATGCAGATCTAATTCATGTTGTCATCCAAGAGGATGGCGGTTTAACTGTGCACGACAATGGTCGTGGCATTCCTGTTGATGTTCATAAAACCACAAAGAAGTCCGCGCTTGAAACTGTGCTAACCGTTTTGCACGCTGGTGGTAAATTTGGCGGTGATGCAAGTGGTTACAAAGTATCTGGCGGTCTGCACGGCGTTGGTGCAGCTGTAGTAAACGCGCTTTCTACAAACATGAAAGCCCAAGTACGCCGCGACGGTAAAGTTTACGAACAAAAATACAAAATCGGCGTACCTGAAAGCAAAGTTAAAGAAGTCGGTAAGGTGGGGAAGGATGAAATTTTTCAAACAGGTACATCTATTACTTTCTACCCAGATGCATCAATTTTTGAAACTGTTCAATTTAAATTTAAAACTGTTTTAGAGCACTTACGAAGCCAAGCTTACCTAACTAAAGGTTTGCATTTTGTGATTACTGACGAACGTGCAGGACTAACTTACCAGTACTACTTTGAAGGTGGGGTAATTAGCTATATTAAACAACTCAATCGCAACAAGAAAACTAAACACCAGCCGATATACATTAACAAAATGCATGAGGGTGATATTATGGTTGAGTTAGCAATCCAGTACACAGATGATTTTGACGAAACAGTGCTAGCCTACGCCAACAACGAATTCAACCCCGAAGGTGGTATGCATGTGACTGGTTTCCGCACTGCTTTAACCCGCGTAATTAACAGCTATGCGGTAAAAAATAATTATGTTAAAGAAAGTGAAAAGCTGACCGGTGAAGACTTACGAGAAGGTTTGTCAGCAATTATTTCAGTCAAACTTCCTAACCCACAGTTCGAAGGACAAACTAAAGCAAAATTAGGTAACCCAGAGGTGCGCACTGCTGTGGATGCAATCTTAGCGCAGGAATTAGCAACACACTTAGAAGAACATCCATCCGATGCCACTAAGATTATTGAAAAAGGTATTCTCGCTGCAAAAGCTCGGCTAGCGGCCCGCGCCGCACGCGATAGCGTTATTCGCAAAGGGGTTTTGGACGGACTAGCTTTACCCGGTAAACTCGCAGACTGTTCTGAATCAGATCCGGCAAAATGCGAATTGTACATTGTTGAGGGCGACAGTGCTGGCGGCAGTGCCAAGCAAGGTCGTGACCGTCGCTTCCAAGCTATCTTACCGTTGCGTGGAAAAATTTTGAACGTAGAACGCGCCCGCCTCGACAAAATGCTATCCAGCAATGAGATCAAAAATTTAATTATTGCTTTTGGTACAGGAGTAGGGGATATGTTCGATATCGAAAAATTGCGTTACCACCGAGTGATTATTATGACTGATGCTGACGTTGATGGTGCCCACATCCGTACTTTGTTGCTAACACTTTTCTATCGTTACTTCCCAGACATCATCAAAAATGGTCATTTGTACATTGCTCAACCTCCGCTTTACCGAATCCAAGTAGGTAAAGAATTTCAATATGCTTTTTCCGATGATGAGCGCACGGAAATTCTTGATGATATGGTTAAAGAAGCTCAAGTCAAGAAAGATGCCAAGCCTGCTAAGGGGAAGAAAGCCGTTGTGGCTGAATCAGAGGAAACAGAAACAGAAGGCGAAGCAACACCAGTTGAAGGCGAAGAAGCAGATGCAACTGAAACAGTAACCCAAACCGGTGTTAAATATTCAGTGCAGCGTTACAAGGGTCTAGGAGAAATGAACCCTGAACAGCTATGGGAAACAACAATGGATCCTGAAAATCGCGTCATGCTTCAAGTCGACATTGAAGACGCAGAAAAGATTTCCGAAGTATTTGAAACATTAATGGGTGATGAAGTGCCGCCACGCAAGCGCTTCATAACCACTCATGCAAAAACTGTAAAGAACTTAGATATTTAAAAAAGACCGGGTTGATTTCTCTTCCCGGTCAATTCATTGTCCGCACCACCACTAGGATTACATCATCCAAAACCAAGCATGAGTGCCGTGTTTGGTTTTCCGTAACTTCGCCCAAATCTCAACGTAAGGTTTCCCTCTACGAGGTTCTGGTTGGTAGTGAAGTTCCCATTCATCTACGCCAAGGCCAGCCTTGAAGTAGCTGAGCTTTTCGGTATTTTTCAGATAATTTAAAATGTCATCAATTTGCTTGATTAACACTTCAAAGCCGAGTTCGGCAACCAAGCAGTCGTGGGCAAGGAGGCTCATGCGTACGCAGCTCAAGCCTGGGCTGAACAATTCACTAGGCAATGTAACACTGCCAGATCCATCATACTGAGCCCCTTTCCTAATGACTACACTAACCAAGCCCCGGCAGAGGGTTTCCGCGGATGTGATTCTCTGTTCGTGATTGTTCATAAATACCTCCTTGATCAATCAAGGCCAACATAACCCAGAAACCAAGCCCTGTCAATCCAGGCAGTGCTAAATTTGACTTTACCTACAAAATCTAGTACTATATTTAAAACCCCCGAGGGGGTTTTAAAAAAGCTTAAAAATGGCCGTATTGGCAACAAAACGGCTGTAATTTATTTAAAATATGCGTAAAATTATTCAATTCTTCCGCGATGTAAAAGCGGAAATGAGCAAGGTAATCTGGCCATCTCGCACTGACTTAGTTCGTTATACAGTCACGGTAATCGTCTTTAGTGTTGCTATGGCTGCAGTACTTGGTGCTGCCGACTTCGGCCTACTTAAAGGCTTTGAACAAATTATCAAATAATATATGTCTAAACAGCAAATTACTGGCGAAAAAAACTGGTATGTATTGCACACCTATAGCGGTTATGAAGATAGCGTGGCTTTAAACTTGAAGCAACGTATTGAAAACTTAGGAATGCAAGATAAAATTTTTGATGCCATTGTACCGAAAGAAAAGAAGATCAAAATTAAAGACGGAAAGCGTACTACTTTTGAAGAAAAGATTTTTCCTGGTTACGTTTTGGTCAACATGATTGTAACTGATGACTCTTGGTACGTTGTTCGCAATACGCCAAACGTAACTGGTTTCGTAGGCTCTGGGACTATTCCAACACCAGTCTCGCAAGAAGAATGGGATTACCTCAACAAGCGTATGGGTACTGAAGAACCGAAGTTCAAAGTTGATTTTGAAGTAGGCGAGTTGGTAACAATTACTGATGGTCCATTCAAAGATTATCAAGGTAAAATTTCTGATATTGATCAAGCTAAAGGCAAAGTCAAAGTCATGGTTACCATCTTTGGCCGCGAAACCCCTGTGGAATTAGATTTCTTGCAGGTTAAAAAGAGTTAAAAAAAGACCAGGTTCAACGATCACCTGGTCCAATGACCTCCTGCTGATAGACGCGAACGTCTTGACCACGGAGGTCTTTTTTTATTGCTCCCTGTTCCATCACAATCACTCTATTAAAGAAGTGAAGGAAGAATGGGTCATGAGCTATAACGACAATAGACTTGTCAGCCGTTTGGCTACAGATGGATCGATAGAACTTTTCTCTGGTCTCGATGTCGCAGTCCGACATAGGCTCATCGAAAATCCCCATGTAAACATCTGGTTCCATTAATCGGTAAACAGCAGAGGCTAAAGCCAGCCTTTGCATCTGCCCACCGGAGAATCCACGCCCACCAGGCCATTGTTCTCCTATCTGAGTCTTGTAGTTGTCTTTGAGGGGCAAGATGAACTCATTCACCCCTGCCACTTCTACAGCTAAGTTAAAACGGCTCTGGTCTGCATTTTCCAATTGACCTCCGGTAATGGCAATGTCCACTGGTAGTTCCAAAATGCGGAACTGCTGACCAAGATACAAAGTGTGGCTGAGCCAAGAATTTTGGGTTACTTGTCTCAAACTCTTGCCATCGGCAAGTATATCTCCGGATTCTGGCAAATAGACTTTCGCTAACAAACGAGCTAATGTAGTCTTGCCAGAACCGTTCGCCCCAACAATAGCCACCTTGTCACTCGGTTTAATAACAATGCTGCAATTTTTGAGAGCGAGACTATCCTGACGAGGATAACGGAAATCTATACACCTCGCCATTAGCACTGGAGCGTGATCTAGTACAACATCACTAGCTTCAGATTCATCGATCACCGGACCAGTGTTGAGCATCTTTTGCAAGTACTCGTAATCGAGCGAACTACTGCGTAGCTTCACACCGGTATTCAGCAAGTTGAACAGTGCGGAAGGGAACTGCTCAAGTGCTCCGAAAATCAAGAAAAGACTGGATATACTAATCGCTCCGCTCAAAGTTTGGCTAACCAAAACCGAGAGCATAATAATTCCCGAAATGTTTCCAGGGATCATCATGATGAAGCTACTGTTCCGTTCGTAGCGAGATAAAGCATTTTGCTCATCTCGAAGTTCAACCATCAACAAGTTATAATTTCGGCGAACGAATTCACCGAAATTAAGCAGACGCATCATAACCAGAGTCGGCCCATCGTTAAGAATGCTGGCAAACTGTCGCTTTTTACGTCGCTTCAGATGTTGACTTTCCCAGAGCTCTCGCGATTTTCGATCTATTTTGATAGCCCTAACAACCCTTGGGATGACAGGCAAAACCAGCAAAAAAAGAAGATAAGGTTGAATCAGGGTAATAATACCGAACGTAAAGATGAGACTGACGAGATTGCCAATCGCACCAAGCTCGATATCGAATATTTTCCGAACTGCATTGGTCCCGCGATTCTCGGCACTGTCTTTCAACTCGAGAAACTCGGGGTCAGACAACCTTGCTAGGTCTAGAGTACTAAGATGATTAATTACCTTTTCCTCTAAAGCATCGTCAAGATTGTTATTGAACAATGCCTCCTGGTAACCACTGTAAATTCTAAGACCGTTCGTAATTACGACGTAGATCATAAAACAACTGATCGCCGCGTAAATCGTTGTCGTGGAATCAACAATGGATTGAGTGTTAATAACGCTCTGATAAACACTCTGGAGAGAAAATCCAACTAGAAAATAACTAAACAACCGGGTGGCTGACGAAGAAGTCGCACCTACCCACTTGCTTATGACATAAAAACGATTGATACTCTTTAACAAAGCGTTTACTTCCCGAACAACTGCGAAAGTATCAGACGTCTTTGTAGTTAATGCGCGTTTCCTTTCGTACAGCTTTTCAAGCATATAGCCTCCATGTAGTTGATAAAGAATTATATATAATACGATATAAGTACCATTTTGTCAACTCTCTCCGCACTTGCCAAAACCTGCGAAATACCTTATAATTCCCTCATCAATTAACAAGTAGTCGGCTTCCAGACAAGTCTGGGGTCTCGCCGCTAATAACGGTTACTACTCACATTCATGGCTAAAAAAGTCAAAGCAATGGTGAAGTTGCAGTTGCCAGCTGGCAAAGCAACTCCCGCGCCTCCGGTAGGTACTGCCCTTGGACCCCATGGTCTAAATATCGCAGACTTTACCAAACAGTTTAATGATAAGACCGCTCAAATGGGCGACCTTATCATCCCGGTCGAAATGACCATTTATGAAGATCGTTCCTTCGACTTCATTTTAAAAACTCCACCAGCATCTAACCTAATTATGAAAGCAATTGGTTTGGCTAAGGGGAGTGGTAACCCACTTACAACCAAAGTGGGAAAAATTTCTGCAGCGCAAATTCGCGAAATTGCGGAAAAGAAAATGCCTGACCTCAACGCTAACAGCATTGAACAAGCAGAAAAAATTATTCGCGGTACCGCTCGCTCTATGGGCGTAGATGTAACCGCCTAAGATAGTTTTAATTAACTAATCACAAACATATGAACATGGCTTGGATCAAAAAGGTTTACCTATACCTTGTCTCCTTAGTCTCTTTGGTGATTTTAATAATCGCCGGTATCATGTTAATTAATATGGCTCTAAAAACTTGGGTTTTCCCAAAGGCTGACCAGAATTACTATGCTTCCCCAATGTACGTTAATTGTGCGGCAATGGATGAAGCAAGTCGAAAGATAGAACCTGCTTGTACTGATCCAGATTGGCAAGCCAAAGAAGAGATGCGGGTTAAAGAAGACCGTGCTGCCCAAAAACAACGCGATACTGCTCAAGCCCTAGCCATGATTATAGTTGCTACTCCAGTATTTTTGTACCACTGGAAGCTAGCTCGCAAAGAAGCATAGATTAATTTATTAAACCGTTTGTGGGACTCTGCCGGCTACTAAGCAAACAGAGGCTCGCACCACGAAAGGAATTCACATGACACACGTGTCAAAACGCGCCAAGGCGAACTTGGAAAATCTCGAGAAAGACAAAGTCTATACCCTCGAAGAAGCAATTGAGTTAGCGAAAAAAACCGCTACCACTAAATTTACCGGCTCAATTGAGATTCATGCTCGAACCTCTATTGAAGCAAAAAAGACTGATCAAGCAATCCGCGGTTCAGTTACATTGCCTCATGGCACCGGTAAAACTAAAAAGATAGCTGCATTCGTTACTGAAGCTAATGAATCTGCAGCCAAGCAAGCTGGAGCAGAAGTTGTTGGTGGCGAAGAACTTATTAAGAAAATCAAAGACACAGAAAAAACTGATTTCGATGTTGCAGTCGCTGAACCAGCAATGATGCCTAAGCTAGCCCAAATCGCTAAAATCTTGGGTACCCGCGGCCTCATGCCTAACCCGAAAACAGGAACTGTATCTGACAATATCAGTGCAGCAATTACCGAAATCGCTGGCGGTAAAATCAGTTTTAAAAACGATAATTCTGGTAACGTACACCAAGTAATTGGCAAAACCGATTTTGACACTGCCAAACTAATAGAAAATGCTAAGGCCTTCATTGAAGCATTGCATGCTAGTAAGCCAAGCGCTGTGAAAAGAGCTTTTATTACCAACTTGAGCATGAACTCAACTATGGGTCCAGGCATTAAATTCAAAGCTTAAGATTGAATTACTATTTCTAAAAGCCCCTTGCGGGGCTTTTTAAAATGCATATAATGACTAAGCAATACAATTCCACTGAGAAAAGGAGGTTAGTCATTATGAATCCTAGACCGATGACTTTGGCTGATCGGATTCTGCAAATTGATTATATCCAGGCACGCCGATACCTAAAACTAACTGGTGAGTCTGCAGAGATCGCAACAGAGGGAATTATCCGCCATCTTCGCGCGTGCGCCCGAAATGGAAACAGTCCCGATGCTTCTGCAATCAGAGAAATCATCGATGACGCGCTAAGCGGGAGAAGGGTTTTCGCAGAGACTGAATCAGACACAACAATCATTGACTCGTTTAAATAGCGAGCAGGCCTGTTTTTACCCACGAAAACAGGCCTCTTATTATGCGAATTTTAGGCTATTTAGCCAAATGTGCAGGCTACAAATTTATGCTACAATGAGCCCATGATCCTATCAGACAAAGATATAAAAGAGTCCTTAAAAAGCGGTCGAATCGAAGTTGAACCGCTATTCCCCAACGCTATTCAACCAGCTAGCGTAGACGTTCATTTGGGAGCAGACTTTATGGTCTTTAAAACCCGTGACCAAGTTTGCATTGACCCCCAGCAAAACATCGACGACATGATGGAGCGGGTAAAAATTAATGAAACCACACAGTTCATTTTGCACCCTGGGCAATTCGCATTAGGGATGACTTACGAAATTATTGGTCTTGGAGATGATATTGTTGGTCACTTAGATGGTAAATCTAGCCTAGGGCGTATTGGTTTAATTGTGCACGCTACTGCAGGATATATCGACCCAGGCAATCGTCTGAAAATTACTTTAGAATTACACAACATAGCAGAGCTACCAATAAAGTTGTATTACAAAATGCCAATTGGGCATATGAGTTTTGTAACGCTATCTAGTAAAGCCGAAATTCCTTACGGAAAAGGGGAACTAGGAAGCAAGTATTTTGGAGCAATGGAACCCCAGGCTTCACAGTACTACAAGAATTTCTTAAAAAACAACGACTGGTTAACTTTTAACTAAACTTTAATTAATTTTGAAATTTTCTTTACCATGGGATTATTCGGATCATCAGAAAAACCAAAGAATATAAACAAATACGGGAAGTTTATTGTCATTGATGGGCCTGATGGCAGTGGAAAGAAAACTCAAACTGATTTACTTTTGCAAACCTTAGAGGTATCTGGCTACGAAGGCGGCATGATGGATTTCCCGCAGTACGGCAAAGTCTCAGCCGCAATGCTAGAAAAATATCTAAACGGCGAGTATGGGAAACTTAGTCCGGAAGCAGCTTCAATTTTTTACGCGGTTGACCGTTTTGACGCTAGTTACAAACTACGAGGACATTTGAGTGATGGTAAAATCGTTCTTGCCAACCGCTATGTGACTTCAAATGCTGGCCACCAGGGAGCAAAAATTAGTGACTACAACGACCGTGTTAAATTCTATCGCTGGTTAGATAATTTAGAATACGGGACCTACAACATACCAAAGCCAGACCTAAATATTATTTTACACATCCCTTCCGAAGTAGCTTGGGATTTAATTGAAGAGCGTTCAAAACAGGAAGATCGTAAACGAGATATTCACGAAGCAGACCGTGAACACTTAAAACGGGCTGAGGCGGTATATTTAGAAATTGCTGAGCTATTCCCGAATACAAGATTAGTGGAGTGCGTAGAAAACGGCCGGTTGCTTACCCCACAGCAAGTTCATACCAAAGTCTGGGAGCTAGTCCGTCGCATTGCACTAAAAGATATTGAGCCGCAGTATGTTAAATAATCAATCAGAACAACAATATCTAGATGGCCTTCGTGCCATAATGGAACAAGGGGAAGATCTCCACGGCGATCGTACTGGAGTTGGCCGTCGCAAACTCATGGGCTACCTCATGAAGTTTAACTTGCAAGAAGGTTTTCCAATTTTAACCACAAAAAAAGTGGCGTTCAAAACTTTGGCAAAAGAGTTGCTGTGGTTTTTGAAAGGCAGTACTAACATTGAGGAACTAGTGCATGAAAATGTAAAAATTTGGAACGAGTGGCCAGCGCAAAAATGGATGAAAGCGAATAATATTGTAATAGAGCATCAACTAGGGACTGAAGCATACAAGGCTGAGTGGAATAAATATTTAGCAGAATTTGTAGAAAAAATTCGTACTGACCACGAATTCGCTGTGGAATGGGGGGAACTTGGTCCAGTATATGGTCATCAGTGGCGTAATTTCGGCGCCACAAAAAATGCAGATGGTAGTTTTAACAAAGACGGAGTAGACCAACTCGCTAAAGCCATTGAAACTTTAAAAACCGATAAAACCAGTAGCACTCGAAACATCATTACCGGTTGGAATCCTGCCGAAGTAGATAATGTCGCTCTACCGCCGTGTCACACCGTTTACAAATTCACCAATATAAACGGCAAACTGTTTTGCTTTATGTGGATGCGCAGCGCCGATGCTTTCTTGGGCGTGCCATTTAACATTGCCTCATACGCACTCCTTACCCACATGGTGGCCCAAGTAACAGGCTTAATTCCTCAGCAACTTGTAGTTGCTTTTGACGATATCCATGTTTACCTTAACCAACTTGATCAAGTAAAAGAACAACTGTCCCGCACCCCAGGACCAATGCCAACACTAAAGCTAAACCCAGGGATCAAAAATATCGACGACTTCACCATGACAGACATTGAACTAATTGGTTACGAACCACAAGAAACCATTAAAGCCGAAGTAGCTGTTTGAAACCACGCAAATATGGTAACCATCATCGCCGCGGTTGCGGCCAACAATGTAATCGGCAAGCGCAATGACTTGCCCTGGTACTTACCGGAAGACTTAAAACGATTTAAAGAGTTAACCGCTGGGCATCCGGTAGTTATGGGTCGGAAAACCTTTGAATCTATTTTAGCGAGACTAGGGAAACCCTTACCAGGGAGACCACATTTTGTCTTAACTCGTAATCCAGCAAAGTTCGAACTTCCGTCTGAGTGGCCCGAAGAGGCAAAGCTACAAGTGCATGCTTGCACAAGTTTAGACGAAGCACTTAAGGAAGCAGAGAAGCTGGATTCAGAAATTTTTATCATCGGTGGTGAAAAAGTCTTTGAAGAAGGCATTACTAGAGCCGATAAGTTAGAACTAACCGAAGTCAACAAAGACTACGAAGGCGATGCTTTTTTCCCAGAGTTCAATAAAACTGAATGGGTACGCACCATTGTTCATCCAAACAATGATTTTACTTTTGTAACATATATTCGAGCCTAATGAACGACTTAAGTAAGCACTTAAACGAACTTTTAGCTGAAGTTTTGAATTTAAAATCACAATTGAATTTAGACCAAAAAATACAGCGTAGCTTGGAGCTCGAAGACAAAATGCAAGCCCCGCAGTTTTGGGATGACCCTGAAACTGCCCAGAGTATTACTCAAGAGTACAATCAGCTCAAAGAATTTACTGAATTTTGGGAAAATATCGAGGAGAATATAGAAGAGTTGCAAGCCCTAGTTTCCTCTAACACTGATGAAACCGAGGAAACAATCTCTTACTTAGAAAAACAGGTCGCAGAAATTGAGAATCGCTATCATAAAAATCGCCTCATAGTCTTAATGTCGAAAAAGTACGATGACCACAACGCTATTTTCTCCATTCACGCTGGAGCTGGCGGTACTGACGCTCAAGATTGGGCCGAAATGCTACTCCGACAATATTTACGCTACTGTGAAAGAAAAAATTTAAAAGCAGAAATTATTGACCAGAGCAAAGGCGGGGAAGCGGGGATTAAATCGGTGACAGTATCTGTGCACGGACCATTTGCATACGGTCTGTTGAAAAGCGAGGCTGGCGTACACCGCTTAGTGCGTCTTTCACCATTTAACCCGGCGCACACTCGCGAGACATCTTTTGCCCTACTAGAATTATTGCCACAACTTGAGGAACAAGAAGCAGTAAAGCTGGATCCAAAGGATTTGGAAATAGAAGCGACGACTTCATCAGGTCATGGCGGTCAAAGTGTAAACACAACATATAGCGCGATTCGTATTACTCATAAACCAACTGGAATTAAAGTTAGTATTCAAAACGAACGAAGCCAACATCAAAACAAGGAGTTGGCAATGAAAATTTTACTAGCTAGGGTTCAAGCAGTAGAAGATGAAAAATTAGCTCAAGAAAAAAAAGAACTCCGCGGGGAGTTCAAGAGTGCGGAGTGGGGTAATCAAATACGCAGCTACGTATTACACCCTTACAAACTAGTCAAAGACCACCGTACAGACTACGAACAAACCGATCCTGATAAAGTTCTAGACGGTGAGCTAGATGAATTTGTTGAAAAATTTCTTGAAAGCCAAATAAAATAAGGCCCTGTCTTTCGACAAGGCCCGCTGGTACAACTTCTGACAAACTCAAGGCCCTAATGAATGATCGGGGCCGAAGCGGTCGGCGGCATTACGATCCTTGCGCAGTTCGCGAACTCTTCTTCGTCGTGAATGTTATTCGGCAAAAACGCGATATGGTCGTGGTCGAACTGCTCGTTCTCGAGGGCGCTCATTAGCTCGTCACCGAGCAAGTACAGCACCTTCTGGTGCTTGAGTCTTTTCGGCCGCGAACGCCCGCGCCCTTTTCCTCGCAGGTCAAACAGCTCGTGAATATTGCCAGTATGTCGACTGTTCGGGTCTCCGTCAAAAACGGTGACCACCATATCGACCGAGTTCTGCGCGAAGAAATCGATTGCCTCCTCCAAAGTCCGGAGAGGCTTAACGTTTTCTGGACCATGAACCACCTTTAGCCCGTTAATTAGCCCGACCTCAGTAGTGCGACTAGCACTACCCATAAACACCGCAACTTTAGCGGTACCAGTTCCTAAATTAGCACTCATCATACTTCCTCCAAAGTCCTTCATAACACCGGAATCGCCGGTACGAGCGAGAGAATTCTCTACTACTTTCTAAACTGACTTTGAGAATATACCACAAAAAACAACTTTAGTCAATATCCAGTTTAGACTAGAAACTTTTATAGACTTTTTTGTGGTATAATTAATTTACATGATCAGGTTCGACAACGTAACAAAATTCTACGGAAACAACAAAGCATTAAACGGGATTAATCTCCATATAAACCATGGGGAGTTTATTTCTTTGGTGGGAATGTCTGGAGCAGGGAAGTCTACTTTAATGAAGCTGATTACCGGTGAGGAAGAAATTGATGATGGCCGTATTTTAATAGACGAGATAGATATGTCACGCATTAAAAAACAAGACCTTCCGTACCTGCGCCGCAAGATCGGTATGGTGTTCCAAGATATTAAGCTTCTACCACGCCGCACTGCATTTGAAAACGTAGCTTTTGCTATGGAAGTTTCTGGACATCGTAAAGACAAAATTGATAAAGATGTACCAAAAATCTTAGAATTGGTTGGCTTGCTTCACAAGAGCGAAAGTTTTCCAGATGAAATGTCTGGTGGGGAACGCCAGCGTGTAGCTATTGCGAGAAGTCTTGCGCACCGCCCAGTTCTTTTATTAGCAGATGAACCAACTGGTAACCTCGACGAAGTAAATGCTGCTGAAGTTTTAGATTTACTGCTTAAGATCAATAAACTCGGCACAACCGTTATTCTGGCAACTCACGCGGCTGAACTGGTGAACAAAATCAAGAAGCGCGTAATCACTATTGAAGGCGGGCAGATTACTTTTGAACAAAGCAAAGGTAAATACAAGCTATAATTTTCATGAACTTAGTTTCTTTTTTTCGAATAATTAAAATGGGCTTGTCTAATTTTAGGCGCAACTTGTGGCTAGCAGCGGCATCCACTTTAATTATGACTATTACGCTCATAATTCTCTGTGTACTGTCTCTTATGTTTGTGATTACCAGCTCATCGGTTAACACGATTAAAGAACGAGTAGATATTAGCGCCTACTTCAAAAAAGGCTTAGCCGAGAGTCAGATTTTTGTGATTCGAGATGAACTCAGCCAAGATGCGCGCATTGCTGAAGTGCGCTATGTATCCGCCGATGAAGCTCTGGCTAACTTTAAAGAAACCCACAAAAATGATGAGCTATTACTAGAGTCAGTAGGGGAATTGAATGAGAATCCTTTACCAGCTACGCTGCAAATTAAAGCTCATACTTTAGACGATTACCCAGCAATCGCGGAATCTCTAAACTCTGATCAATATCGCTCTGCTATTGAGAAGGTTAACTTTGAGGACAACCGTACTCTAATTTCCCGGTTGAACAATTTACTGCGCTTCATTATTACTGTGGGGATAATATTAATTGGAATTTTCTCGGCAATCGCAATTTTAGTAATTTTCAACACTATTACTCTGACTATTTACAACCGCCGGGAAGAAGTGGAAATAATGAGGTTAGTTGGCGCCACTAACTGGTATATTAGAGGCCCATTCATAGTCGAAGCCTTGCTTTACAGTATTTTAGCAACGATTATTACTAGCGCGTTGCTATTCCCAGTCTATTCCGGCTTACTCCCAAAAATTAGTCATTACTTAACATCATCTGGCTATACTTTTGATGGTAACCTAGGCTTATTTATTGTCTTAGTTATTGCCCAGCTTATTATTGCATTCATTTTGAGCACCATTTCCAGCCTATTAGCAATGCGTAAGTATTTACAAGTTTAAATATCCTTGCTTAAATCTTAAGCTAGTGTATAATAAAAAAGAGCCAAAACTCTCGAGTGAGAGTTTTTTCTTTTTTACCAGTATTTAAAGTAAATTTTAACGATTAAATAGGAATGAAAGTAATACTACTAACAGACATTGCCAAAGTTGGAAGAAAAGGAGAGATTAAAGAGGTCAGCAACGGTTTAGCTAATAACATGCTGCTTCCGAAGAAATTAGCAATTATTGCAACTAGAGAAACCGAGGCTAAACACTTAGCCAACCAGAAGGACCAAACCCGCGCTAAAGAAAAACATCTGCAGCAGTCTGAGCGGGACAAGGCAGAACTAGAAAAACGTATTTTTACAGTAAAAGTAAAAGTTGGGGACAAAGGTCAAATCTTTTCAGGAATACACGAAAAGGACATTGCAGCAGCTGTTTTCCAAAAAACTAAGATCCGACTAGAAAAGCATCAATTTACAGATCATCATGCTATCAAAACTTTGGGAGAGCACATTATTAATATTAAACTAGGTCAGGGGATTACTGCCAAAACTAAAATTAATTTAGAGGCATTATGAAAAACTTAAAACCTCATATTATAATAGCTGTCATAATTGGCGCAATTGCCATAGCAGCCATGGTCTATGTTGTTGCTTTCAATAATCCCCTTACAGAAAGAGGGGATACTAACCTAGAGCAGATAGGTGGGTTATACCACAATAACACCGAGCTAGGCTATGAGCTACAACTTAATGATCCTGGGTTTGTAAACCCTGAAATTGAAAGGCAAGGACTTGAAACAAATTATTATGTCCCAACAAAAGACCCGCAACACAATACGGTTTATTCCATTGTTCTAAACATTCAAGCTATTCCCAACTCAAGCGGAGCCGAAATAGGGAATAAAGAGAATCCAGCAAACATAACTATTGGTAAAAATAACTACTATACATTTGTTTCCACCTGGTTAGGAGGATGTGATAACGATGAAATATGTACTCTGACAGAAAGAATAAGTAAGGTTATAGAAAATTCTTTCAAACCATACAATCTAACTAGCTCCTCTCCAGAACTAACTTTTGAGGATAAAAACATTGGTTACGGAATTAAGTACCCAAGGGAACTTACCACTAATTACTTTTCTGAAGATGTAGCTGATTATACCGGTAACATATCACTACCCCGAGATATTCAAAATAAAGGATTTG
>CAZYSI010000001.1:26532-49408 GCA_964650345.1 uncultured Candidatus Saccharibacteria bacterium
ACACTTTTGGTAAAGTTTTACCAGTCAAATACTGCACTCTTAAAGGAGATTGTTTCCCAAAAACAGTTAATTATGTAATTGGTCTAGGGGATCTGGACATGACCGAGCAGGAACTACTTAAGCTTCCCATCGCGCAATCTTTCACAAAAACGCGAATTGGCGACCAAGGTTTTAGCTATGATTATTCTGAGGGTGCCGAAGGAGAAGGTATAAACTATCATTTTATTCGAGTAAATTCGCAAACGATTATAGTTGTAGCTCATCGATACATTGACGAACAAATGCTTATCAATTACCAGAACCAGACTAATTTTACTAAATACAAAAAGCAGCAAGAAAATGTCATGGCCATTCTAGAATCTATTACAACTTTCCCAACATTAAACCAAACAAACAACTAAATGCCATACCACGTTAAAGCCCGCAAAGCTAAAAAACTAAACACTAAATTTATCTTCGTCTCTGGTGGCGTAATTTCTGGGGTAGGAAAAGGTATTACCACCTCGGCTTTAGCAGCCCTACTGCAATCTCGCGGCTACACCGTAGCACCAGTAAAGTGCGATGCTTATCTAAATGTAGATGCCGGGACAATTCGTCCTCAGGAACACGGTGAAGTATTTGTGTTAGACGACGGTATGGAGACAGACCAAGATTTAGGTAACTACGAACGATTTCTAACCACGGATTTAAGCAAATCCAACTACGTAACCAATGGTCAGCTCTTTCAAACAATTATTCAACGCGAACGCAACTTTGAATACGAAGGGGAAGATGTTGAAGTGGCCACCCATGTCCCTGAAGAAATTATCAATCGCTTAGAGCAAGCAGCTAAGGTTCGTAAAGCAGATTTTGTGATCTGTGAAATCGGTGGTACTGTTGGCGAGTATCAAAATATTCTGTTTATTGAAGCTAATAGAATTATGCGCTACCGCGATGGCCGCGATACTGCTCATGTTCACGTCGCATATCTACCAACTCCACCAAGTATTGGCGAAATGAAATCAAAGCCAGTACAAAACTCTGTTAAGCAGTTAATCTCTTCCGGAATTCAGCCTGACTTTTTAGTTGCTCGCGCTGAAGATAGAATTGATGACCGCCGCAAACAAACCTTAGCTTGGACCACAAATATTCCTGCTGAAAATATTATTGCAGCCCCAAATGTCGATAGTATTTATGAAGTACCATTGAACTTCGACAGAGAAGGCTTGGCAGACAAGTTACTCAAGCAATTTGGCCTGGCGCCAAAAAAACGCGATGTAAAAAATTGGACGAAATTAGTAAGTACAATTAAAACTACTCGGGCGCAAAAAAATGTTTTGCAAATTGCAGTGGTAGGGAAATACTTTGAAACCGGATCATACCAACTAGCTGATGTATATGTTTCAGTAATTGAAGCTCTAAAACATGCCTCTTGGGCAAACAAAGTAAAAATAAATTTAAACTGGATTTCTAGTGTTAAGGTTGAAAAAGAGGGGGCTGCTAAAGTTCTCGCAGGTTTTGACGGTATTGTTGTACCTGGCGGTTTTGGTAGTCGGGGAGTAGACGGCCTAATCGAAACTGTAAAGTATGCCCGTACTAAAAAAATTCCATACCTAGGACTTTGCTATGGTATGCAACTAGCTACTATTGAATTTGCCCGCAGTGTAGCCAAAATCCGTAATGCCCACACAACCGAGGTAGAGCAAGCGGTAAAGCACCCAGTGATCCATATTATGCCTGAGCAGGAAAAGATGCTCCTGAAGCGAGAATATGGCGCTACAATGCGCCTTGGGGCGTGGGACTGCGTCATTACATCTGGTACCAAGACCGAGAAAGCCTATGCTAGGGCTGGGTGGATAAAACCTGGTTCCAGAGGGAAAATTGCCAACACCATTTCCGAACGCCACCGCCACCGCTATGAATTTAATAACGACTACCGAGAACGACTTGAAGAAGCTGGTCTGGTTGTTTCAGGCACCACACCAGATGGACAATTAGTGGAAATTATCGAGCTACAAGACCACCCATTCTTTGTAGCTAGTCAGTTCCATCCGGAATTTAAATCCAGACCTTTCGCGCCGCATCCATTGTTTGTGGAGTTTATTAGAACCACGGTCAGAGGCCAGAAATAAAGACACACATAGGAGGAGAAAATTTATGCAGTGCCCACATTGTGGCGGAACCGCTACGGACCAAGAGCCATCCTGGTGTCCCACTTACGGTAAGTATTCAGACAAACGCACGCACTGACCTGATCAAACAGGAACAGAACAAAAAAGACCGCCCAACAACGGACGGCCTTTTTCTTATCTAGATATTAAGCGGCTTCTACAACCGGTTCAGCTTTCTTAGTAACTGCCTTTGCAGCAGGAGCACTAGTCTTTGCTTTGCCCTTTACAGCAATCGGTTCTACGCTAACAATACGAGTCTTGCGTAGATTACCGTGGAACTTGCGAACCATCTTGTTCTGAAATTTTACTACTCCATTCACAAGAGAGTACAAAGTAGAATCACCAGCGGTTTTTACATTGTCACCAGCATGGAACTTGTTACCGTGCTGACGAACAATGATTTCACCTTTGTTAACCCATTGGTCACCAAAAATTTTAACACCTAAACGTTTCGATACGGAGTCTCGGCCTAAACTGGTAGAGCCTCCGGCTTTCTTATGAGCCATAAACTTTTAAATAATTATTTGATTACTATTAACCTATTTTCTTCTTTTTAATTCCGCCTCAAGCAATTCGTCAAGAAGTTTTTCCTTATCATCACGAAGCTTTCCCTCACTAGCAATATTTGGATATTTACGCATATATAAGTTAAGTCTCTTCATATTAAACTCACTATGATGGCTAAATGGTTGATATATACCAAGCTGAATTTCTTCTTCGATTAAATCTCTAAGCGCTTGGTTATCTAATTTGTTCCTTTGTTCTAAAGGCGTTGAGGAAGTTTCTTCAGGTGGGCCCTCTTCATGACCCATAAATATACGTTCATGCATAATTTTAAAAAAATTAAACTTTTTCAAAAATCACGATTTCCCTGGCGACTATTTGGTCTTTTCTATCGTATATTGCAGTCTTACGATCTGTAAGGTGCAAAAACGGCATGGATTCGGCCAAAATAGAGGGCATCAGATCTACAGTATTATATCCAAGTTTGGTAATAAAGTCAAGGTTAGGGAAGCTCTCATAGCCGGTTTTGTGTTTGTACGCCGGAAGACAAATGACAACTTTAGATTTACTTGGTAAAAACTTTATCCAATCTTGAAAGCTAGCTATATATAATTCTTCTAAGTCCCTGAAGTTTTTTTCGATCTCTGACTTTTCTGGAAACTTAGTATACATTGGGCCTAAGTAGCCTTCTGTGACTATGCCAGATACACTCTGGAATGCGCCAATTTTCTTAAGGTTTTCTACTAACTTAGAAACTTCTTTAGCGTCCGAGGTTTCAACATGGAATTTGCCAGGAGAAATTTTGTAGCGATTGCGGAACCATTCCAGATTCTTTTCGCTACCGGAAATAGCGCCAGAGTTTATATCGCTGCCTAACATTCGGTAACCAAGGAGTACGCCTTCTTGCACCATAGTGCCAATACCACAAAAAGGATCAAGCATGGTTTCACCTTGTTTGCTTTCTGCAAAGTTCAGCATCATTTGTGCTACCTTTGGTGGAATCATACCTTGCTTATCATCGCGCACTGGCCTTTGGTAGTCGCGGCGGCCATAGTCTTCAAAGTCTTGGACAACTAAAGTTTTAGCAACGTAGACATCGGTGTTGCCAGCAATAACACAAATCTCTGCACCTTTCTCGAGTAGCAAATTTTTTGTCACCACTACCGAAGCTAGAGCTAGTGAATTAAATTCAGGGAGCACAAGGCGGATACTAGCACCGCTGTCTTGCATGGCTCGCTTAATAAACATACCCAACCGTTTTGGTTCGCCAAAAGCTTTCACGTCGCTGTCGAGTAAGTACACACTCACGCCAAATTGAATCTTACCCTTATAGTTTTTAAGGAAATCAGTTTTAAGTTTGGAAGGCTTAAAGTAGTGTTGTAGCGCAAAATTAATTGAATCCGTTTCACGCTTAGATTTATGATCTATAATCTTCAAAATCTTAACTACCCCGCCAAGTTCTTTTTGAATTTTCTGCACATCAAGCTGATCAGGAACTTCTACTATTAACACCTCGGGCGAACAATCGATGATATTAATTTCAACACCCCGAGTTTGGAAATACGAAAACAGCTCTGCCAAACTTAATGTGAATACTCTTCCTAAAACAAATGCGTAGTGCATAAACTAAAAAATTATTAATCCCTCTACAAATTTATGATTGATATAAAAAAATATTTAGATTTCGAAAAGATAAAGCCCTTAGCGATTGCTGCGATTTGCTTCGCTGCGGTGTTTACTACAGGCTACGGAGTAGGGAAGTCAGCTGGATCTGGTGTTGCCGCTAATGCGCCTGCTAAGCGTTCTTTATCTAATTATACCACAAACACCGCTGATAAACCAAAAAATCAGGGTGAAAACGTTGCTAACAACACCACACCCCCAGCAGACAGGGGAGACTGCTACATTAAAGGTAGTAAGAGCAAAACCTACCATATTCCTGGGGGAGCGTTTTACGAACGGACTAATCCAGCAGCTTGCTTTGCAAGCGAAGAAGAGGCTCAGGCTGCGGGGTATAAAAAGTCGAGCAGATAATAAAAAGCAGGCAACCGCAAGGATTGCCTGAATTACGAACAACTCATTCGTTCAATGTTCACAGAGTCTCTTTCGAACATAGGTTTTATAACCGCCGAAGATTAGTAAGGCAGTAATTACCATTGCTCCGATGAAATGACTAGCCTGAAACCAATGGTGTAAGTAATCGGCTACAGCGCCAATCACTCCAGAAAGAATGCATATCCAGGATTGTAGTGCTCCGCCTCGCATCGGATCGTGGTCAGCAGTAACTTGCCTAGATTTAAGCCAAGCCAATATGAGCGTGGTTGCGATCGAAATCCCGACCATAACCTTTGGCCACCAGATAATTTTTTCAGGGGAAGGCTCTTCACCAACAGAAATTGCCCACATAAATGTAAACACAGCGAGCCCAAAGAACGAGTACGCCACCAACACCGATGCCTTGCGCTCGCGCACATGCTCTGCGTGGTCGTGGTCATCGTTCGAGCCGTTTATTTTCTGTATTACGTAAAAAACCAAAACCAATGTTGTAGTAAGTTCGCCTACGCTATCTAGACCCCAGCCAATCCAGGATACTCCACCGTAAAGGTAGTAGATAACTATTGCGCAAACTATCTCAAAAGAATTTTGAAAAGCATCAGCTATCAAAATCTTAAATGACTTTTGATGATGTGATTTCGTCACAGTAGTTCCTCCTAATTCAGATTGACCATTGCCTAGCAATGAGATATAATTATGTCACATATATACACAATTGTCAATGAAAAAATCTACCAAACCAATTTATTTAGACTACGCGGCAACTACTCCGGTTGACCCACGAGTGCTTAAAGCAATGCAACCTTACTGGACGCAGGAATTCGCTAATCCATCGGCGCTATATACAAGCGGCCTTAAGGCAGCAAGGGCGATTAATTCCGCTCGTGCAACTATTTCTAAAATTCTAAATTGCAATCCGCGGGAAATTATTTTTACTGCCGGTGGCACTGAAAGCAACAACTTAGCTCTACTTGGTGCAGCGCAGGCGTATCAAAAACAGAACAAGAAGCCAGGGCACATAATTACTACAGCAATTGAGCATCATTCTGTACTGCATGTTGTTGATGCCTTAAGGCAGTGGGGATGGAAGGTAAGTTACGCGCCAGTATCAAAAGAAGGTATTGTAGATTTAGCTGCTTTGAAAAAATTAGTGAAGCGTGACACAGCTTTAATCTCGGTAATGTACGCAAATAACGAAATTGGTAGCATCCAACCAATTACCGAGATAGGGAAGTGGGTGAGTGGTTTAAATCGTGCACGTGCTAAGAAAGGTTTAGCCCGCATTCTATTTCACACTGATGCCTGCCAAGCTGGAGGTGCGTTATCGTTAGACACCAACCAACTCAAAGTCGACATGCTGACTTTAAATGGAAGCAAGATCTATGGACCAAAGCAAATAGGAATTTTATATCTTCGCAATGGCGTATCAATCGAACCAATTATTCACGGCGGCGGACAAGAACGCAATCTACGAAGCGGTACTGAAAACGTTCCAGCAATTGTCGGACTTGGGGTTGCATTAGAACTTGCTCAGAAAAATCTATCTAAAGAAAATAAACGCTTACTAGAACTCCAAAATTACTTTATCGACCGTCTTTCGAAAAAAGTAAAGGATGTTGATCTAAATGGACCAAAACCTGGTGCAAACAGATTGGCTAATAACATCAACTTAAGTTTTAAAAACTTAGAAGCAGAAAGTTTGATGTTATATCTAGACAGCAAAAATATAGCGGTAGCCACAGGGAGTGCGTGCGCCACAGCAAGCTTAAACCCATCACACGTTTTGATTGCGATTGGCAAGACAAATAAGGACGCTTACAGCTCAGTGCGCATTACAATGGGGCATAGTACTACCAGAGCATCACTAAACTATGTGATAGATGCACTTACAGACCTAGTACCTATACTGAGGAAGGTAACAACTCTTAACTAACGACGAACGTCAATGACGTTATACATAAAAGTTATATTATGGTTAAGATAATACAACTGTTTTGGCTAAAGATAATACACATCTAATAAAAGAATATGAACAATGCGCCACTGTTATGTGGCGCATTTAATTAGGGAATATAATACCAATATTGAATATGCAAGGGGAGAACACAAAAAGACATATTTTGCATGTCGCACAATGTATCTTCTACGACATTGTATATTCTTGATAGTCTATGAATCTCTTAAATTGCTGGGCTGGGCTGATATCAATTAACTAAAATATTTTCGTATTTCAGTTGCTTTATATTATTACTCATTTGTTCTTTAAAGAATTTTTAACCGTTCCCTGTTTAGGGAACGGTTTATTTATTTGCTATTTAATTACAATACTTTTTATTACTTCGGTCGTCTCCCCTATTCTAGGGGACTTGCTCATACTACTTACACCCTTGATTGTTACGATTCTTCTCTTTCAACACATAGTGACCAGGGTCACGCCTTTGATTCCACTTATTGCCATTCAAATTATGGCATAACCCAAATCGCTCCATGCGTTCTGCCTCTGAAGCAGACCCGGTTCCATAATCTACTGCGTAACCAAAACCATGGTCAGACAAACAAGTCGTAGGTTCATCAAGTTTGTGCATATCATGAATTCGCGCGTGAGCCATAATTTTGTTTTTTTGAGTTGATGAAAGTTTATCAATATCACTTTTCTTTACAAACTGTATATTACCATCACAGAAATACCCGGTTGATTTTACATATGCATCATCTTTGCCTTGTATAAGCGCTGCGGCTTCCCAAAAGGAACGCAAGTGAGAACTATATTCATGTGGTCGATAAGCTTGTCTAACTTGGGACGTAGTAATACCAGCATTACCAAGTCGTTTCTTTAATTCGTTAAGATTTGCTTGAACCGTAGAGTCTGAAGCAGTAAACCCACCTGACGAAACTCTATCATCCGTCCACGGGTTACCAGCTGGTGAGTCACACAAGAATCCAAACTCGGAGTTATTTCTACAATTAGGTCTGCTACCTCCTGGTGTTGACCCTCCCCCGCCTCCGCCAGTGGCTAGATAAACATGCAAGTGCGCACCGCGCCAATATTTTGTCTTTACGAACGTACCACAAGAATCATTTGATGTACCTGATTCATTTAAAAATCCCATACCACTTACTTGCTTAATAGCACTGCACAGCTCTGCCCAATTACCAGATTTAGAAGTTATATCTGCACACGCACCAGTTTTAGGGTTGTTGGATTTATGACAATCGGACTCAGCATTAGCATCTCTAATTGTCGAATTAACAATTATTGGATGTTTAGCGTGGACTTGCTTCAATTTTTCCATTAAAGACTTACATATCTTTTCTGTGTCATTTCCTTGGTTAACAGGAATAGCTTTTTTATCAAAATTAATTAAGCCATCTGGGCAAGCGATTGCTGTTACTTTCCCTGAAGAGCTAATGGCCTTGTCTTCATCTTGAGCAATACAATTAGCAGTGAAACCAATCTCCTCACATGAAGGCAGGTCATCCGCAGTAAATATTGGTGGTTGAATAGGTTTAAAAATTACCAAGGAGGGGTTAATAAAACTTAAGATTACATAACTACCAACTAGTAACCCTATTCCAATTAAAGCATTTTGCAAAATACCCTTGGCCTTGCCTTTTCCAGTTTCACCTCCTGTGATGTACATATATCCAGCGAAAACTATGAAGAACACTAAGGCAATAGCACCAAAGGCAATACTAAATCGATACATCTTGTTAATACAGCGCTCTAAGTCTCGTCCATCGGCTTGTTCGCTAGGCGTACAAAGGTACTCAGAAATGCTTTGATCCACTCCGCCGTACTGAGGACGGTCAACGGCAGTACTTTGGGTTTGTGCAAAAGCTAAGGTTGGATTAATTAACAAGAAAATTAATACTCCTATGCTTAGCCGAATTATCGATTTGTTTATTATGTTATAAAATTTTATAGGGATGTGCTGCATAATGCTTGATTAGCGAATAACTTATACATTATATTAAAAACATTTTCCTTGTTCGCTAGGGTAACAACTAAAGTGCATATAATCTTTTATATTATTCCAATTTCCACCCCAGCCAAAACCTTGACTCTTAAACGCTGTTACTACACTACCAGTAGCAGGCATTGAAAACTCACTACACCCTGCACCGGGGCAAGGTTTCCAAAAACTACCTACTTGCTTAGTCTTGCATTTTGAATGAGTACAAATAAAATAATTCTCATTGTCATTAATATCTATGGCTAACCCCATTCCATGAGCGGATAGCTTAGTGCCACCACTTCCTGTGGCAGCCCGGTATGTAAAACTTTCAATTTCTTTAATAGGAAACTTTTCTGGGCTTGCGTATATAGCTTCGAGAGCAGCTTTAGTTTTAGCAGCTATGCATTTCTGAACTGTCACCGAACGTTTAACTGTACTCTTTGAGTTGCCAGATTTAGACCAGGTATTAACTTGGAAAGTTTCCATTTCTGCACGAGCCTCAGCCTCACTTTTAAATCCTGACTTGCACGGACCCAAAGTTCCAGTGCCAGTACTGTAATAAGCATTGTGACCGTCGGCTATTACACAGTTTTCCCCAAATCCCAAATCTGCACAAAGTGCAATATCATCGGCTTCAAAAATTGGAGGTTGAATAGTTTTGAATAGTAGTAAGTTTGGATTAATAAATCCAAGTAAAACATACGCGCCCAAAAGTAACCCTATTCCAATTAAAGCATTTTGCAAAATACCCTTGGCCTTGCCTTTTCCAGTTTCACCTCCTGTGATGTACATATATCCAGCGAAAACTATGAAGAACACTAAGGCAATAGCACCAAAGGCAATACTAAATCGATACATCTTGTTAATACAGCGCTCTAAGTCTCGTCCATCGGCTTGTTCGCTAGGCGTACAAAGGTACTCAGAAATGCTTTGATCCACTCCGCCGTACTGGGGTTGTTGAGAAGTTTGAGCAAATACAAAAGTCGGGTTCAATAATAGAATCGTAATCAGTATGGTTTGTATTTTTTGTTTTAAGCTAAACAATGAATTACTTCTTAACAATCTCTTTGACTAACCAGTATCCATTTTCATTTACAAAGCTGATTATGTATTCGTTGGTGGTTTCTTTCTCAGAAAGATTATCCTTATGCACTGCTGTCATAGAAACCGAATGGTTGACTGAATCAATAATTTTAATAGAATCAACATCGACAGTAGTTATAACATCTTGTCCTACAGGAAGAGAATCTATCATATCCTGAACTACAATTGCGAACTCTGTTGAAGATTGGTTTTTTAAATTCTGCAATGAACGAGTATCATTTGTTGAAAAAGTGCCGTAATCTTCAACGGAGATTTTTGCTAATAGCATTAAATACTTATCTTCCTTTGAAATATTATCTTTTAAAAATCCATAATCTAATTCATTTATCCCGGTGGTATTTGTAGGGACAACGTTTTCGCCCTTATTAGAAAATAATAATATGCCAATCAAAATCACAATAATAGCTATTGCTATTGCTATGACTAATTTATAATTCCTTGAAATAAAATCAAACATAATTAACCTCTTAATTTACATTTATTGTAGATTTCCATATATTTACGAATAGTAGCTGGGTCCGAATCATAGCCTGGCCTAGTATCTTTCGCTCCGGACTGATAATCATCATAGGCTTTATCTAAAGCGCCATTGTTCTTCTTAACCAATTTACCAAAAAAATAAGCTCCGGCGCTAATTCCTGTTTCAGGAACAATCAAATCTTTGACTGTCAATTTTTTGCCTGGCATACCAAATTCTCCGCCGTCACGACTAGTGTTGCCAGGGAAAATATACACCTGGCCCAATCCAATCCCATGACCAACACTATGGGTAACATTATACGATGGTGGTGAGCCAGAGCTTGTATCGACTTTGTTTGGTGGAGGATTAGATACATTTAAAGTGTTAAAAGAGGATTCTTTTTCTATCAAAGCGGATAATGCGCAGTATTCCATACCATTAGCTTGTGCATACTGAGAAATTAAAGCTTTGTATTGTGCTTCACTAGCTGAGCCTGGGGTTCCCCCACCTCCACCAACATTTATCTGCCCATCCGGCAAAACACAATTTACGCCCAAACCGACATCCGCGCAAAGCGGTAGGTTTGCAGCTGTAAATATTGGCGGCTGAATTGGTTTAATCCGCACTAAGTCTGGGTTTATAAATCCAAGGAGAACATAACTTCCTAAAATTATTGCCATGCCGGTTAAGGCACTTATGAAAGTGGACTTACCCTTTTCCTTGGTCGCCTCTCCCCCAGTAATGTACATGTACCCGGCATAGACAATAAAGAACACTAAAGCAATTGCTCCAAACGCCACTCCAAACTTATACACGCGCGAAATACAATCGAACAGTGCTGTCCCTAAGTTGCTTTCATTCGGCACACATAGATATTTTTCAATACTTTGCTGAACACCGCCATACTCTGGACGCTGAGTTGGCGCTGGGGTGTTGGTATTAAGCTGCGCCTGAGCTAATGGAGTTAAATATCCGAATAAAATTTGGAATACTAAAAATCCACTTAACAATATCTGGCCAATAGTTTTAAACCTGGCGCGGTTGAACATTTTGTTTTATGTCTATTTTATTTTCCTAAGAAATTGAGTGGATTCAATGTCGCACCAGACGGCACATAGTATTCACCATATTTACCTTTAGTCACGGTATAACCTTTACGAGCAAAGACTGTGAAGTGCAAATGGTAGCCACGCTCTGGGCCATAAAGTAAGCGCGTGGTATTACCGGTATTGCCTTCGTAACCAATCAGGTCGCCCATTTTTACGGCCACACCGGGAGACACT
This sequence comes from uncultured Candidatus Saccharibacteria bacterium, assembly GCA_964650345.1. Taxonomy (GTDB): domain Bacteria; phylum Patescibacteriota; class Doudnabacteria; order UBA920; family UBA920; genus UBA920. The sequence goes on from CAZYSI010000001.1 coordinate 38,045, forward strand.
ACCTTGCTACGCATATGCGCATACAGAGTTACAATATCCGCACTACCATCGTTTGTAGCCACGGTGTGGTAAATAGTACACCAGTTTCCGTAAGCTGCTTGGCTGGAATCACAATGCGCCACAGTACCATCAGCTGCTGCATAAATTGGCTTTCCAGCTGGCGCTGCAATGTCGATGCCATTATGGAAGTTATAACCAAGTGAAGTAAAACCGGTATTACCATAGCCCTGGGTTAACACCCCATCCATTGGCCATGCCAACACGCCTTTGCGAGCATTAATATTCGGATTACCAGCCCGGGCTCGACCAGCATTGTCTAAGTCATAAAGTTCCTGCTGGATTTGGTCAGCCTCGCTATTGCTCGCTCTAAGCAAACTCTGGTAATTTTTTTCACTGCCTTTAGTTTGTGCCAGTAATGAGGCTTTCGAAGAACGATCACTTTCTAAGGCTTCTTGGGCAATATCTAACTGTTCAGCTAGTTGTTTAAGTTTTTCTAAAGATTTCTTCAGGTCTTCCTGCTGAACTTCTAGCTTGGCTTTAATCTCTTTAATTTTTGCAACGAGTGTGTAAACCTGTTCAGACAAACTGCGGTTGTATTGAACCTGATCCAAAAAAGCGGAGAAGTTATCGGTACCCAAACCCATCTGCAAAAACGAATTTTCATCCAGTTCAGCGAGTTGGCGAATGAGTTCGCCTAAGACAACTTTGTTTTCTTCAATCTCAACCTTACGTCGGTCAATCTGGACTTGTAGTTCAGTAATCTGCAAGTTAGTATCTTCGATTTGAGTTTCATTAGCCTGAACTTGCAGCTCTAAAGAGGCAATCTGACTATCGTAAATATTAATTTCATTTTGCAGACTGGCACCTTGCTTGCGGGTGGCACTAATAGACTGCTGGTATGAGTTAATCTGCTTCTGTAGACGCTGTAATTTATCATTCAACAAATCTTTCTGGGTAGTTTGCGCCGATGCGGAGTGCTGGAAAGCCAAAACTAAAACAACTACTGCTACTATACCAACTAAGGCCATTGCAGAAGCCAATAAAATAACGATTTTAGTATTAATTTTTATTTCAGGTTTGGCTATATACATTACCTGTATTATAGCACATTTTGGCTATAATAGCGAAATTGCCTTGTCTAAGCGATTCATAACCTCTTCCCTCCCCCATCCGGCAAAAATTGTGGTGGTAACTTCAAACGGACCAGGGCTCTTTTCTTGTCCTGTCATAGCCACGCGCAAAGGCCAAAGTACACTGCCATTGTCTAATTCATGCTGAGCTATAAACCCTTTGATAGTTTCCTCGAGTTTAGCTGTATCCCCTAACACAGCGTCATCAGTAATACGAATTAAATCTGCAAGTAGACTTAAATTATGTTTAGTATTTGCAGCGTCAGACTTTTTCCAAACCAACATAGGACCGTCGTACTGTGGTGTAGTGAAATAAAAGTCTGCATGACCATCTATTATGTCCGAAAGTTTTTTCAAGCGATCTTTTTCCACATCAATAACTTTCATTAAATATGTGTCATCGAACTTTGCAATTGGCTTGCTAGCTTGCAACCAAAAAGGCTTACAAAGAGCTACTAGTTCTTCCGTTGATTTAGCGCGTAAATATTCTGCATTCATCCAATCGAGTTTGTTCACATCTAGCACTGCGCCAGATTTGTTGACTTTCGCTAAATCAAACTCTGCAATTAATTCATCAATGGAAAAAATTTCTTGTTCTGTTTTTGGATTCCATCCCAAGAAGGCCACAAAATTAACCAGCGCTTCTGGTAAATAACCTTTCTTCAAAAAATCTTCTGCGGAAACATCGCCTTGGCGCTTGGAAAGCTTGGATTTATCTGGATTCAAAATTAACGGCATATGGGCGTACTCTGTAGGCTCCCAGCCAAAAGCTTTGTAAAGCAAAACATGTTTCGGGGTTGAAGGAATCCACTCCTCACCCCGAATAACGTGACTGATTTGCATTAGGTGATCATCTACTACCACCGCAAAATGGTAAGTCGGGAAACCATCTGACTTTATTAACACTTGGTCATCTAACAAATTATTCTGAAACCGCATTTCTCCAAATACCAAATCGTTTATTACTGTCTCACCTTCTGTTGGAATTGCAAACCGCACTACAGGATTTTTCCCTGCAATTTTAAATTCATCTTGTTTAGCTGCAAGTTCATCTTCACTTAAATTACGGCAGCGGAGGTCATACATAGCTGGTTGCTTAAGAGCAATTTGTTCTTTACGCAGCTCATCGAGTCTCTCTGGACTACAAAAACAATAGTAAGCGCTTTTGTTGTCTAATAAAGTTTGAATATGTGTATTGTAAATAGCTAACCGTGCCGATTGAGTATACGGTCCGAATTCACCGCGCTCTTTCAATTCACCAGTTTCAGTGAGGTACGGACCTTCGTCAAACTGAATATTCAAGGTTTTCATGACTGACAACATATTTTCAACAGCACCTTCTACCAACCGAGTTTGATCGGTATCCTCTACTCTCAAAACAGCTGTACCCTGAAAGTGCCGGGCGTACAAAAAATTAAACAAGCCGGTTCGCACTGTCCCAACATGGACAAACCCAGTTGGGCTAGGCGCTAAACGAGTTCGAATTGGTTTGGAATTTTGAAGGTCTAGGGTCATAAATTTGGGCTTAGATAACAATTATACTAGCTTTTTGGCCAGTTCAGCAAGGCAGCTACTAAGGCATATCTCGAAAAACTTTTAGTCTAATGAGAGCTAAAGTCAAACCCCACACACCGCGGTAAATTCTCATTAAACGCGATGGCTGAGTAATTAACCGATACAGCCACTCCAGTCCGATTGCCCTCACTACTTGCGGCGGCTGCTTTTTCTCACCCGCTAAATAATCGAATGTGCCACCAAGTGCAATACCAAAGGGAGCTGGGGTTTGGTTTAAATGTTCTGCTAGCCACTGTTCCTGTTCTAACGGGTTGTATGTTACAAGGAGCATGTCGGTCTGAGTTGTGGCAATATCTACTAAAGAACTTAAATCATCTGGGTTTTTATTAGAAGTACCCACAATTTGAAGACTAGGAAATTTACTTTGCAGCTTCTTTGCTGCCCGCTGTGCTACATCCCCTTTCGAACCTAAAAGGTAAACCTTGAAGTTATTTTTTTCCGCTAGTTGCGCTAAATCCCAAATTAAATCTGCTCCAACAATTTTTTCTGGAATGGTTCTGTATAGTAAGCTCGGGTGCAGCAAAATGGCTGCACCGGTCCAGACCATTTGCCCCCAGGCTTGGATAACCTTAGTATAAAAATTTTTTGCTGTGAGAGGTCGACTCAAAAATAACTGAGCCCACAAAATTCCCACACCATCGGCAATTGAATAATCAAAACTATTAAGCAAATCGCGAACTTCACGTCTACGCAAACTAGCATACAACATTTCAGAATACGGCGTTGTCACTCGAGTCTTCTGCCGACTCTTTATGCGCTGTTCTATTTGGCTTAGTAACTCATGTTTAGTAATGGCATCTATTTGCAGTCCAGCCACATCTATCTTCCTTGAGCTGTTATTAGTGGAATCTGTGCTCATAAGTTATCCTCCAAACAAGCATTGAATTTATTCACTTCATTATTATAATTAGCTACCAAGCGCTGAGTCCGATTGGCTAAATCATTAATCTGGTTGGCAATTTGGTTGTACTTATTAACTTCTCGGTTGTATGTTTCCTCGTCTTTGTAACGACTGGCTTCCATTTTGTTTTTTTGTTGATCCAATTGAGTTTGCAGCTCTGCTAATTGAGTCCGATTGGCATCGATTTCTTTTTTCAAAACAGTCGAAGGCAGCGGGCAAGAAGAAAGCGGTGAACCAAATTCCTGCACAGCGAGCCAAACGGGCTTACCCTCAAACTCACCCTTGCGAACAGCCACGCCAATTTCTAAAAATTTATCTTTCAAAATATTGGCGCGGTGACCAGGACTATCCATCCAAGCCTGAACCAAAGTCTCATCATCTTTAAAACTACCGAGCGCTAAATTTTCTCCCACAACAATATACTCATAATTAGCTTCGCTAATAATGTCTGCTGGATTTTTGCCATCAGGAGACTGGTGCTCAAAATATTGCTGAGCAAACATGTCATCAATCTTCGCTTCAGCTGCAGCAGATAATTTGCTATTCAAATGTAGTGGAGCCAAGCCATTTTGATCGCGATGCTTGTTGGTAAACTCTACGACTCGGTTGACGGTTAGATTACTGTTAGCCGTGGGGTCAAATAGGCCGCGCAAAGGACCTGGCAAACTCTGCGCATCCTTATTCGCTAAAAGGCGTGCACCAAACTGCGTAGACTGCAGCCACTGTGCTACTCGATTCGCTGGAGTCTGAGGCCGGTTGTAAAAAAACGCAGCCCCCAAAGCCACAAAAATAATGAACCAAATTATTACTTTAAGCCTCATAACCTTTGTATTATAGCGTTTTTAGCGTTTTTAAGCGAGTAAGGTATAATACAAGCATGGATTCTCTGAAGTCTCTAGCCGCCAAGAAGAATATCAGCCGCAAACGCGACCCTAAACTGCACTCTGAAGCCCATGTGTTAGCCGATGAACTCGCTAATCTGCTTAATGACCGGGCTCATTTTGGGTTCTACTTAAAAATGGCGGTAACGCATTCTCCAGCTGTCTTGCGAAGACTAGCTGGTGAAGTTATGGAAAACCCAAAAGTCCAAACACCTGGCAGACTATTTGCCTATTTAATTAAAAAGTATCACGAAGAAAATAAGAAATAATTTACATGGTTCTACCTTTAGCAAAATTGCCAGCCAAAGTCTTACGCCGCCCTGTAGAAGACCTTGCTTTTCCGCTGTACAAAGATAATCTGCGTTTAATTAAGAATATGCTCGATACTGTTATCTCTGCTAATGGAGTTGGTTTAGCGTGTCCGCAAATAAGCAAGAGTCTGAATATGGCTTTAATTTATTTGGAAGATATGGGCGTGCCGCCATTTCCGATTATCAACCCGAAAATTACTCACCACTCTCGAGAAACTACCGAAATGGATGAAGGATGTCTATCTCTGCCCGGTGTATTTGGAAGTGTAAAACGACCGAAAAAAATTACCATGGAAGCTTACGACATAAACGGCGAAAAATTTACCATTACTGATGATACCTTTTTAGCACGGGTGTTGCAGCATGAAATTGACCACCTCAACAACATTCTCATAATAGACAAATTTGAAAAAATTACTGCTGGCGAGGAGTTGTTGCCTAACTTTGCAGAAGCTTAAAGAAATTGTTGTTATGAAATTCATTAAAGACATTCTATTGTTCCAGGTAGAAACTTCTGGGCCAAATATTGACCGCGATAGCATTATCCAACTAGCAGCTGTTCTTCTCGACAAAGATAACCTGCTAGAAAAAGATTATTACAACTCGTACGTAAAGGTTAGTTTTTTAGATAACACCATTGCCCAACACGCCACCCAACTGCAAGTGCCATTTGAAACTTTGCAAAAAAGCCCGAAACTGCACGAAGTAATAAAAGGTTTTGCCACGAAATTTGGTTCTACTCCCCTACTAGCTACTCATACAGTCACTAATGTCCAATTCCTGCGCCAAGCTTTCAAGAAAACCTTTATCCCCTTTGAATACGACTCTCACGTGCTAGATCTATGGTCTTTAGGATATATTTATACCCTGCATTACGGCGTTAAAAAAATGCCCACCCTAGAAACTCTAGGACAGCATTTTCATTTGAAGTTAAAACAACGTACCAATGCTTTAGAAAAAGCCCGATTGGCAGCCTCAGTGTTTAAAAAAATAATCAACGGCTAATAATTACTAAATTAATTAACTAAAATTTAACAAATGTTTAACAAAGATTTATTAGTCCTAGACATTGAAGCTACTGGTATTGATGTGACAAAACACGAAATAATCCAGCTAGCTGGGGTCCTTTTAGATAAAAAAACTTTAACAGAAAAACAGTCATTCAGTTCTTTTGTGCGTCCCAAGAAATGGAGCAAACGCAGCCCAGATGCAATGGCAGTTAATGCCATTAGTTGGGAGCAGTTAAAAAACGCACCCGAACTAAAAACAGTTTTGAAAAATTTTACAAAAACTTTTGGGAAAAGCGCAATCCCCACCACTTACGGCGGCAACTTAGATATTATTTTCCTCCCAGCTGCTTACCGGCAAAGCAAAATGCGCTACCCATTTGACTACCACACCTTTAACATGTGGCCGCTGTTTTACACCTACATGGCTTTGCATAAGCAATTAAAAAATCGCAAGCGTTTTGTTGGTTTCTCTCTTGAAGATATTGGTGACTACTTAAAAGTCCCGCGCATGCCAGGACGGCACGATGCTCTTGGAGATTGTCGTTACGAAGCCGAAGTCTTGCGAGCTCTAGTTAAAAAATTAAAGGCCAAAGGCTGGAAGTAGTTTCAAGTAAAATGAAAATTGTTTTTTTCGGCACTTCCGATGTCGGCATTCCAATTTTAAAGGCTTTGCACAGTAGCCATGAAATAATTCAGGTCATTACTAGTCCTGATGCGTCTTTCGGCCGCAAGCAAGAGCTTACTCCGTCGGCAATTGCGCTACTTGCAACCGAATTAAACCTCCCAATTACCAAGCCCGAGAAAGTGAAAAATAATCCCGAGTTCTTAGAATTTCTACGCACACTTACTGCGGATATTTTTATTGTCGCCTCCTATGGTAAAATCCTTCCCGTAGATTTACTAGACATTCCGCCATTAAAAACCCTGAATGTGCATTTTTCAGTTTTGCCAAAATACCGCGGCCCAGCGCCAATTCAGTTTGCCCTCCTAAACGGCGAAACCCAAACAGGCACCACAATTTTTATTCTCGATGAGCTGGTTGACCACGGACCGGTTTTAACTATTAAACCTATGGCAATTGATCCAAACGACACTTTTGCCACTCTTGCCCCGAAATTATCAGAACTTTCTGCAGAAGCGTTGTTAGATATTTTACCTCGCTATGAGGCAGGAGAAATTACCCCTCAACCGCAAGACCATTCCCAAGCTTCAAATACAAAACTCATTAGCAAAGCAGATGGGCGCATCGATTGGGAAAGCACTGCTCATGAAATCTATAACCAATGGCGCGCCTTCACTCCGTGGCCAGGCGTCTGGACCACATACCAAGGACAGGTTATGAAAGTTTTAGAATGCGAAATAGTTACCCCACCAGAAACTCCAAATGCTATGAGAGAATTACTCGACGTAATTCCTTGTGGGCAAGAAACTTACTTGCGCCTAATTCAAATTCAGCTCGCTGGTAAAAATCCAGTGAGCATGAAAGATTTCCTAAATGGCCGTCATGACTTTACGCCGGCAAGTTTGGGACTATAAAATAAAAGTCGCTGCCCACGGTATTACCAGCCTCGCTAGCAGCATTTGAGTCAGCCAAGCCAATACTACCACCTAGCAACGCGATATATTTCTTTGCCATGTACAATCCCAGTCCATGGCTGTTTTCTTCTACAGGTACATCTTGTTCGGCTTTAAACAACTTTGCTTTTACTTCAGCTGAAATTCCAGGGCCATTATCTAACACGTGCACCTCGCACTGAGCTGAGGTTAGCGCGCAAGACACAGTAATCTCACTACCAATCGGGGAATGCTTTATTGCATTACCTAAAATTATTCCGAAAATTTCTAGGAAAAAGGCTTCGTCACTACGGAGAAGCAAAGCCTGGTCGCCTGACACGTTTAAATTAATATTTACTCGCTTAGTTTTGTACAGTGGGGCTAATGAAGCAATTTTGCTTTGTAGCGAACGCGAGGGGTCAAATTCAAAAATTTTTGGTTCAATTAAACCACCTTCTAAGCGCGCCATATTAAGTAAAGATTTCGACACAGCGATTAACTGCTCATTGGATTCAAATGCAGAAGTTAAATAATGCCACTGTTCATCGGAGTATGCCGCCTCACCTTGACGCATCATTAGTTCCAAAAAACCTTTTACCACCGAGCTAGGGGTTTTTAACTGATGTGCAGCAAAAGATACAAACAATGACTTCATTTCTCCTACCTCGACTTCACGTTTGGCTGTACGAATTTGCACAATTACGAAACGCTCGGGGCTTGATGCACCTGTAGTTAGTACGAAGGTGATGAGCGCTAAAGTATCTGCATTGGCTTCTGGCGCGAGCTTGCAAAAAAATGGAGTTGCTTGCACAAAGTCCTTGTGATCCAGTGCTTTAGAAACTGGATGTTGAATTTGCCCAACAACTTTATTCTCTAAAGTATATAGCTTTACTGTTTCCACAAACCCTTTCCCAACTAAATTCTCTGGGGTAAGCCCTAAAACATTTTTAACCGCACTGCTAGCAAAAAGACAAAGACCGCCACTATCTAAAACAACAGTCGCGGAATTGCCTCCAATTTTTTCTAGCAACTTCTGAGTAAAATCAGAGTTAAACATTGTAATCTAATTTTATAAATTTACTGCGCCAAAATTTAGGTAGCAGGCTTAAAGCGATAGCCAATATTCTGCACGGTTTGAATCAGGTTCTTATTCTTTTCGCCAAGTTTGCGACGAAGGTTATAAATCGAGGCCTCAATAACATTACTATTATTATCAGTATTATAACCCCACACGTGTTCTTCTATCATGGCGCGAGTACAAACACGATCAGGCTTGCGGCTTAAGAAGTCCAGTAACCGAAATTCATTCTTAGTCAGTTTTACTTGCTGACCATCGACTTTCACTTCGTGAGTAGCGTACATTAATTCCAAATTACCTTGCTTAAAGGTCTGCGGTATTGGCGCAGCCTCACGACGCAGCAAGGCACGGACGCGAGCAAGCAGCTCATCTAGAGCAAATGGCTTAGTTAAATAGTCGTCTGCACCATTATCTAGGTTCATTACCTTCATATTCAAATCATCGTTGGCAGTTAGAACTAGAACTGGTGTTTTTAGTTTCAATTCCCGAATCCGGTTTACTATTTCCTCACCCTTGATAATAGGTAAATTCAAGTCCACAATAATTAAATCGTAATCACGGACTTCAATGCGGTCTAAGCCTTCTCTGCCGTCATAGGCAACATCGACCTTGTAGTAATCCTGCTCCAAAGCCCGCTGGATAAACTCAGCTTGTTTTTTCTCGTCCTCGATAAGAAGAATAACCATACGCTGCTCCTTTGTATCTTAATATTAACTTAAACTTACATATTAAGCATATGAAGCAGATATGAGGATAATATGATGATAAAATCCTTTAGTTTAAGCTATTTTTTACTGCGATGCTCTTCAAAGGTTCTACTGAAGTCTACCTCACCTGAAGGTTGTTTGTGAAGGAAGTAGTAGAAATCGCTTGTGGCTGGGCTAATGGCCGCCTTTATGCTTCCCAAAGATGGGTTACAGATTGGACCTGGGGGGAGACCAGCATATTTGTAAGTATTGTACGGCGAATCCACTTCTAAGTCTTTCAGGCTAGCGCCAGGGGTGTCTTTGCCAGTTATGTAGTTGACTGTGGCATCGCTTTCTAAAGCTTGACCAATAGCGAGACGGTTATAGAACACACTAGCTACAAGCCCACGCTCTTCTTGCAAAGTCAGTTTGCCTGTTGTCGCTCCCTGTCCCCCGCTTTCTTTTTCTATTATGGACGCAAGCGTGATTATTTCGTGCAGTGTGAGACCGTTATATGTTGCGTTAGGATCGGTAACGTTTATGGATGCTAGTCTAGAAGTAAAGTTCTTTAGCATCTTTTCGATGACTTCCTGAGGAGTAGCATCTTTGGGAATTCGGTAAGTGTCAGGGAAAATATAGCCCTCAAGGGTTTTGTTTGCGGGTCGTTTAAGAATTGGGAACGTGGATTCGTTGAAATCGTCTAATGCCGCTAAAAATTCGTCTTTCGAAAACAAACCTTGCTTTTCAAAATACGAACCGATTTCTTCGTTGCTCCAACCTTCGATAATAGTAACGGTAACTTCAGCGTTTTGTTGTTGTAGCCTAGCAATGCGCTCAGCTTTGCGATTTTGGTAACCACGATAGAGCAAATATGTCCCTAACAGGCCGCCGATTAGGACTAATAAAAAAACTGCGATTATGAGTCGTTTGATCATGGGTTCAGTATATCATAACAAAAGCCCTGCTGAGCAGGGCCTTGTTCTGTACTATTTTGGCATCTCTTTTGCCAAATCTACTGTAGTGGCTTGGAGGGTGTTATTAAGTGGCAGGCTGAATGAAAAAGTCGCTCCTTTGCCCACCCCTGGGCTCTCAGCCCAAATTTTACCATGGTGTTGGTCAATTATTACCTTAGCTACATACATACCTAAGCCCAAGCCTTGGGCATGAGTCATAGAATCGTGGCCACGGGAATATTTTTCAAATACAGCTGAAACGTCTTCCGGAGCAATGCCTTTCCCTGTGTCTGTTACGCTAACAACATAATCAGCAGAAGTTTTTTTAAGTGCCACTATTATGGATCCTTCCAAGGAGTATTTAATAGCGTTGTCTATCATATTGTTAAGTACTTGGCGGATTTTTTCCCGGTCCATAATAATTGATGGTAATTCACCGGATGGTTTTCGGTAATCAATGGTCATTTTCTTCATTCCCGCCAACGGCCGCATTTGCTCAACTAAAGTCGACACAACTGGTTCCAGTGGTGATTCTTCGAAAAAGAATTCTAGCTTACCACGTTCAATACGAGAAGCATTCAGCAAATCATCAATTGTAGCAATCTGTGAGTCATTGGTAGTCATGGTGCGCTGCAAGGCAGCCTGTAAATCTTCTGTGAGTGGACCGAAATCGCCTCCTAAAATAGCGCCAACGTACCACTTAATAGTTGCAGGTGGTGTTCGTAGTTGATGGCTAGCAATGGAAATAAACTCTGCCCTTGCTTTGTCCAAAGCCTTAAGCTGCTCATTAGCAATTTTTAATTCTTCATACAACAACGCCTTGTCTAAGGCCACGGCGACTACGTTGATTAGACTGTTAATGGCATCTTGCTCGAAATCGCTCAGCAGGTCATAACTACGGTTTAAACCTAACATGAGCATGCCAATAACTTTATCTTGAGTTACTAAAGGGTATAGTAATAAGGTTTTTATATGTGAATTTTCATTAACTAGATGCAACTTCTTCGAGTACGAGGTGGTTGACCAAAGGTCTTTAAGAGTTGTTATTTGCTTCGAAGATTTATCAACGAGAATTTCTTTAAAGAATGGGTTGTCTTTTGGATTGGTGATCTGCAAGTTTTCTAATTTGAGATCCTGCTCAGCCAAGGCCCTAACTAAGCGATCTGACATTGAAAATTGATACGGAAAAATGGCGTCTGCTTCATCTCTAAACAAAAATACGCCCACTATTTCCATATTTAAATCAACCCTAACTGTTTCGGAAACTTTTTCCGAAATAGAAGCA
>CAZYSI010000002.1:0-44059 GCA_964650345.1 uncultured Candidatus Saccharibacteria bacterium
CGGCAATTACAACCGTTCTTGCAAAGACCGGTGGTGCAAAGGCTCGCGATTACGCTAGCATCGACAACGCACCAGAAGAAAAAGCTCGTGGTATTACTATTAATACCTCACACGCTGAGTACGAATCAGCAAATCGTCACTACGCTCACGTAGACTGTCCTGGACACGCCGACTACATCAAAAACATGATTACCGGTGCTGCTCAAATGGATGGTGCTATCTTGGTAGTATCTGCGACTGATGGCCCAATGCCTCAGACTCGCGAACACATTTTGCTTGCCCGCCAAGTAGGTGTGCCTCACATTGTTGTTTACATGAACAAGTGTGACATGGTTCAAGACACTGAACTTCTTGACTTAGTTGAAGAAGAAATCCGTGACTTGCTTACAAAGTACGAATTCCCTGGCAAAGACACTCCAATCATTCGTGGTAGTGCACTTAAAGCTTTGGAAGGCGATACATCTGACATGGGTGAACCTTCTATCTTAAAGCTTGTTGAAGCTTTGGATACTTTCATCCCTAACCCAGAACGTGCTACTGACCAACCATTCTTGATGCCGATTGAAGACATCTTCACAATTGAAGGTCGCGGTACTGTGGTAACTGGTCGTATTGAACGCGGTATCATCAACATTAACGAAGAAGTTGAAATCGTTGGTATTCGTCCAACCTCCAAGACAGTTGTTACTGGTGTGGAAATGTTCAACAAGCAGTTGGATAAAGGTATGGCTGGTGACAATGCAGGTTTACTGCTTCGTGGTGTAAAGAAAGAAGAAGTAGAACGCGGTCAAGTTTTGGCTAAGCCTGGTTCTATTACTCCTCACACTGAATTCTCTGCTGAAGTCTACATCTTGAACAAAGAAGAAGGTGGACGTCACACTCCATTCTTCAAAGGTTACAAGCCTCAGTTCTACGTTCGTACCACTGACGTAACTGGTGAAGTTATCCTTCCTGAAGGTCAAGAAATGGTTATGCCTGGTGACACTGTAACTATCGATGTTAAGTTGATTACCCCGGTAGCCTTAGAAGAAAAAGGCAAATTCGCTATTCGCGAAGGTGGCCGTACCGTAGGTGCTGGTGTTGTTACTAAAATCATTAAGTAACAAATTAATACAGTTTGTATGAAAAACTCCCCGAAAGGGGAGTTTTTGTTATTGCTGTAAATAAACGCTGTCTTTACAAAAACCTGTTCTTGTCTTAGAATTAGCCGAATACCAAAAGCGGTAAATAGATATTATCTGTAGGAGGACAGATCAAGTGCACGCAAGCAAAGGAACAGGCGCTAAAACAGACGTTAGTATTGTTCGTAACCCACGCCCAGGTATACGGGCGCTTATCGAGAAAGGTGTTAACCAGAGAGAGCGAGGCAAAAGCTTCGATTCTATAGAAATATTCAACGAGGCGATGCAATTGTCGGAAGAAATTCCTGATTATTCGCTATACGCTTCTGCTCTGGGGCATCGCATCGTTGCTTATAAACACCTGTATCAGAAACAGGGGAGTAAGGTTTTCCGTAATCTGATGAGGATTGATGCCGAAACAGGCCTCATTTTGTCTATTCCCGAAGCAGAAAAGGCACCTTTTTACTTGCGCATGGGCGATGTCTATGCGATCGACAAAAAAAGGAAACTCGCTGAAGACTGCTACCGTCATGCTTACCAGTTGGTCAAAGGAAGTTCTGGTGAAAAAGAATACCTTGGTCATTTAGCGGAGGCCATGGCGCATAACGATAAGGGTGGCGAAGCCTTGCAGATCGTCCAGCCGAATCTGGTTGAGGCAATCGAGCTTTATGGCCCCCATCCTAATGAGCACGGCCTGATCGTGATCTCTGGCATATATAAACGGCTGGCGGTGATAGCGAAAATTACTGACCAGAAAAAATTGTTTTTTGCCTCCGTTTGGCACTATTTGCGCTTGGCGACCACTCTGTGGTTGCTGCATAAGAATCCAATGCGTATGATGCAGCTGAAGAATTACATTCTTCATGGCCGCGACTAAGCAGTTGTTAGTTGCAAGCTTTTTGGGCCGCGTTCTACAATGGACGCGGCTTTTTTACTGAATAACCTTTTGTACATAAAATTTGAGATTTTCTTCATAAATATTTGACATATATAGAAAAATAGCTTAAAATATTCAAGAATAGCTGAATATTCGTTTAGCTATCTTTTAAAGGCTCGAATTCGCTTATAAATAAGCGAAATTTAGCCATTAATTCTTAACTTAGCTCATTGCCATAATCAATGGAAAAAGCAGTTCACAAGCCGAAAATCCGAATAAAGATCCGCGCTTACGACCACAAGCTGATTGATCAAAGCTCAAAACAGATTGTGGAGACCGCCAAGCGAACCGGAGCCTCTATTTCTGGACCTGTCCCGTTGCCAACGGAAAAGAAGAAGTACACCGTACTTCGTTCAACTTTCGTTCATAAAGACAGTCGCGAACAGTTCGAAATGCGCGTACATAAGCGTATGATCGACATCTTGGAACCAACTGCTAAAACCATTGATTCCCTGACCAATCTCAATTTGCCTGCTGGCGTTGATGTTGAGATCAAAATGAGTTAATCAAATTAATATTCACGAGTAAAAAAGTTCTGGACGTTTCCAGCCCAAACAGCTGACCGGGCCAGAAAACTATTTGCCACCAATACGAAACTCCTTTTGGATATTTTTGTGTGCTGGCTATATAGTTCGCACATTTTTGTTTTTATATGAACTTTATTGTCGGTAAAAAATTGAACATGACCCAGTACTTTGCGGAAAACGGGGAAGTAATCCCAGTTACCGTGCTTAGCGTACCTGAAATGGTTGTGACTCAAATTAAAACCGCAGAAGGAAAAGATCAGTACAATGCTGTGCAGTTAGGTGTGTCTAGCAATGTCGCTGGCAGCAAGAACACCAATAAAGCAAAGACTGGTCATAGCAAAAAGTCTGGTACTGATGTTGTTTTTGGTAAGTTCGTAGAATTTCGTGTAGACGATACGAAGGATTACGAAGTTGGCAAAAAGCTCGATGCCGCGACTTTCCAAATTGGTGAAATGGTAAATGTAATTGGCGTAATGAAAGGACGTGGTTTTGCTGGTGCGATGAAGCGTCATGGTTTTGCTGGTTTTCCAGCATCACATGGTCACGACAAGCCTCGTTCAATGGGATCTATTGGTTCCCGTTACCCACAACACGTTAACAAAGGTCGCCGTATGCCTGGTCATATGGGCACCCAGAATGTTACCGTAAAGAATTTGCAAGTTGTAGATGTAGATCTAGAGCAGAGTTTAATGATGGTAAAAGGTGCAATTGGGGCTAATGGCGGTATGATCAAGATTACTTCTACTGGCACTGTTAAGCCATTATTTGTAGCTGCTCCTGAATCAGATAAGAAGAAGAAATAATAGACGATGAAAATTTCTGTATACAATCAAAATGCTGAAGTTACTGGTGAAATCGAATTAAACGATAAGATTTTTGGCGTGAAGCCAACTTTGCACTTGCTGGCAGAAGCAGTTCGTATTCAAGCAAGTAATGCTCGTAAAGGTTTGGCTAATACCAAGACTCGCGGTGAAGTTAGTGGTGGTGGTAAAAAGCCTTGGCGTCAAAAGGGAACTGGTCGCGCTCGCGCTGGCTCTAACAGAAGCCCAATCTGGCGTCATGGTGGCGTAACTTTTGGTCCTACCTCCGACCGTAACTGGTCTTTGAAGATCAACAAGAAAGCTAAGACTAAAGCTTTGTTTATGTCTTTGTCCGACAAAGTTACTGATGGTAAATTAATTGTTCTTGAAGGGTTGAATTTAGAAGCTGCTAAAACCAAGCAGTTTGTGAAAGTTATGGAAAGCTTTGAAGCTAAGCTAAATGGTTTGGGCAACAAACAGTTGTTAATTACTCCGAAGAAAGATCAATCTATTTCCCGCGCCGCTCGCAACATCCCACATATTACTGAAGCGCTAGCAACTAGTCTGAACGTTACCGATGTGCTGAAAGCAGATACTTGTGTGATTTTGAAAGAGAGCTTGCCAGTAATTGAAAAAACTTATTTGAAAACTACTAAAGCACCGGCTAAGCCGGCAGCTAAAGCAGCTAGCAAAACTACTAAATAACTCTAATGGCCCTATTTTCTAAAAAAGAGAATACCGAAGAAACTACAGCAGTAGAAACCACTACAACTGACAACGTGGTTACTGAAACCACTCCTGTTTCTGTAGATTTGGATGCAAAAGCAACCCAGTCTTTAATCGTGCCTCGTCTTTCAGAAAAAGCTGGTCTAGTTAATAAACTAAACAAGTATGTTTTTACTGTTTGGGGTAAGGCTAATAAAGTCGAAGTTCGCAAAGCGGTTGAAAAGCAGTATGGCGTTAAGATCGATCGTGTCAATATGATTACTATGGCTGGCAAAACTCGCCGCTTTGGCCGTCGCTACGGTGTAACTCAAGCTTACAAGAAAGCAATTGTTACTCTTACCGCAAACAGCAAGAAAATTGATTTAGTAGAACCAAGTTAATATATGGCAGTTAAACTCTACAAACCAACTACTCCAGGACGTCGTTTCGCTAGCGTGACGGATTTTTCCGTGCTCAGCAAAACCGAGAAGACTCCAAAGGGACTAATTGTTGCTAAGGGTCGTAAAGCCGGCCGTAACAACTCTGGTAAAATTACTGTTCGCCATCAAGGTGGTGGAGCTCGCAAGAAGATTCGTTTAGTAGACTTTTCTCGTGTTGATTTGAAGAATATCCCTGGAACCGTTAAAACTATTGAATACGATCCAACTCGCACTGCATTTATTTCTTTGATTTTCTACAAGAATGGTGTAAAGCGTTACATTGTTACTCCTCAGGACTTGAAAGTTGGCGATACTGTAATCTACAGCGATACTGCAGAAATCCATCCTGGAAACCGTTTGCCTATGTCGGCAATTCCAATTGGTACAACTGTAAACGATGTTGAATTGATTCCTGGTCATGGCGGTAAAGTAGCACGCAGCGCTGGTAGCTCTCTATTATTACAGAACGTTGAAGGTGGTTACGCACTTCTTAAGATGCCTTCTGGTGAGATTCGCAAAGTGCGTGAAACCTGTACAGCTACTATTGGCTCTATTTCTAATTCTGATTGGATGAACGTCCGTATTGGTAAAGCTGGTCGTAGTCGTCACATGGGTATTCGCCCAAGTGTTCGTGGTAAAGTGATGAACCCAGTTGATCACCCTCATGGTGGTGGAGAAGGTTCTAACTCTATTGGTATGAAATACCCAAAGACTCCTTGGGGTAAACATGCCATGGGTGTTCGTACTCGCGACAAGAAGAAGCCTAGCGGCAAGTTCATTATTAAGCGTCGTGTTAACAAACGTTCTAAGTAATAAGACGGTAATATCTATTAATTTATGTCTAGAAGTTTAAAAAAAGGTCCATATATAGATCCTAGGTTGCTGAAGAAAGTTTTAGCCGGCAAACCAGGTGATAAAATCAAGACTTGGTCACGCTCAAGCAGCATTGGCCCAGAAATGGTTGGATTCACATTTGGTGTTCATAACGGCCGCCAGCATGTCGATGTTTTCGTTACTGAATCCATGGTTGGTCACAAGCTTGGTGAATTTTCTCCGACTCGGAAGTTCATTCGCCACGGAGGTAAGATGGCTAAGGAACAAGCTGCCGCTGCAGCCGCTGCGTCTAAGCCAGCTGCCGCTGCTCCAGCCAAGAAGAAATAACATTATTTATTTGGGTTCTACAGAAGTGTCTGCTCAGAAAGCGGAGTCCACGCTTTCCTTACAGACACTTCTGTAGAACAGTAAAAAACATTTATCAACATGGCAGAAAAGACTGCACAACTGAATAAGAAAGCTGACAAAGCGCCAAAGCCTGCTGCTGAAAAGGTAAAGCCGGTTGCACCGCTTGTTCGAGCGCACGCGCGTAGTCTTCGCATTGCTCCTCGCAAAATGCGTTTAGTTACCAATTTGGTAAAGGACATGCGCGTAAACGATGCCGTTACTCAGCTACAGTTCCTAAACAAGAAGGGTGCGAAGATGTTGCAAAAGCTACTGCAATCTGCGGCTGCCAATGCGGAAAATAATTTCTCTTTAAACCGCGACAATATGTTTATTAAGACTATTACTTGCGACATGGGTCCGGTTATGAAGCGATCTTTCCCTCGTGCTCGAGGTAGCGCGTTCATGATCCGCCGTAAGCTTAGTCATGTGAATGTTATTCTTGAAGAACGAGATGTGAAGCCGAAGAAGAAGCGTGCTCCAGTCGTTGCTAAAGCCGTTCGTCCAGAACCGAAAGATAAAACTTTGGAACTAGATAAAGCAGTTGATCCAAAATCTGAAGCGATCCAAACCTCAGTAGTAGAAGAGTCGAAGGCAGAGGAAACAGTTAAAGAAGTTCACAACGAAAACACTGCTGAGACTGTAAAAGAAGAAACCAGCCCTCAGAATCTGAATAAATAATTTACTATTAATAACCAGCCCTTACTTACAAAAGTAACTAATCAAAATGGGAAATAAGATTAATCCAACTTCATTACGAATGAAAATCACCGATACTTGGAAGTCGAAGTGGTTTTCGAAGAGCAGTTACGTAGAACTTCTACGCGAAGACATTCGTATTCGGGAATACCTTGAAGCACATTTGCGCAAGGCTGGTTTGTCACGCATCGATATTGAACGTTTGAACGACGGTACAATTACTGTAATTATCCGCACTACTAAGCCAGGTCTAATTATTGGTAAAGGTGGCGCTGGTATTGAAGAGTTAAAGAAGAAGATCAAGACAAAATTGAAGATCAAGAAAGAATTAAAGGTAAACATTGAAGAAATTCGTGATGTAAACATGCACGCAGCGGTAATTGCCGGTAATATTGCTGAACAGCTAGAAAAGCGTGTAGCGTTTCGCCGCTTAATGAAGCAATCTATAGAAGCAATTATGCAAGCTGGTGCTAAAGGTGTAAAAGTTGCAATTGGTGGTCGTTTGAATGGTGCGGAAATTGCTCGTACAGAACACCTTTCTGCTGGTAAAATCCCACTTCACACTTTACGTGCTGACATTGATTATGCTCAAGCTACTGCTCATACTACTTATGGCACTATTGGTGTGAAAGTTTGGATTTACCGAGGAGATAAATTTAATAACTAATTATGTTGATTCCTAAGAAAGTCAAACACCGCAAGCATCACCGCGGTCATAACAAAGGTAAAGCTACTTCTGGTAATTTTATTGCGTTTGGTTCTTTCGCGCTTAAAGCGTTGGAAGGCTCTTTCGTGACAGCTCGCCAGATTGAATCTGCTCGCCGCGCTATGACTCGTAGTATTAATCGTGGTGGGAAGATTTGGATTCGCATTTTCCCAGACAAACCAATCACAGACCATGGTAATGAATCGGTAATGGGTAGTGGTAAAGGTGCAGTATCTCACTTTGTTGCCGTTGTAAAAAAAGGCCGCATTTTGTATGAAATGGATGGTGTAACTGAAGCTCAAGCTCGCGAAGCCATGCGCCTTGCTGCTCACAAGCTACCAGTGAAGACTAAGTTTTTGATTAAAGAATAGCAGTCATGAAGTATAAAGAATTATCCCAACAAACCAATGACCAGTTGCGTAAAGAGCTAGCTGAATTGCGTGCGAAAGCAAGCGATTTGGCACAGAAGAAGAAACTGGGCCAAGTAAAGAATGTTCACCAATTGGCTGGTATTCGCAAAGATATTGCCCGTATTTTAACTTATTTAAGAGCTAACTAGGGCGCTAATTAACCTAATCACTATGGAAGAAGTAAAACAGACTGAAAAGCAGTCTACAAAACAGCAAATGACCGGCACGGTTGTTTCGAATAAGATGGACAAGACTGTTGTGGTCAAGGTTGATGTGCGAAAGCGTCATCCGAAGTATCATAAGAGTTACACCAAGTCTTACAAGTTTAAGGCTCACGATGCAGAAAATGGTTGCAATATTGGAGATCGTGTAATAATTGAATCTTGCCGACCAATTTCTAAAGACAAGGTGTTCAAAGTCATTAAGACTGTTCGTTCTGCCGCATAATCGCAGTAAATCAAATTAACTAATCATCTTTATTAACCTGTATGTTACAAGTACGATCCTTAATTAAAATCGCAGATAACACTGGCGCGAAAATCGTCAATGTTTTCAGCGTGAATGGAAAAAATGCCCGACGCTTTGCTGGTGTGGGTGATGTCGTAGCAGGATCAGTTCGTCAGGCAGCCCCTGGTGGCCAGGTTAAGAAAGGTGATAAAGTTTACGCATTAATTGTTCGCACCAAGAAAGAAATTCGTCGTAAAGACGGTTCTTATATTCGGTTCGATGAAAATGCAGGTGTTTTAGTAGATAAAGAAAAACATGAACCACGAGGTACTCGTATTTTCGGACCAGTTGCTCGTGAAATTCGTGATAAAGGCCATAACAAAATTGTGTCCATGGCTCCAGAGGTAATCTAAATGACAATGATGAAGATGAAAATTAAGAAAGGCGACACAGTTAAGGTTTTGTCCGGTAAGGACAAAGGTAAAACTGGTTCTGTACTCCGCACTCTACCAAAACAAGGTAAAGTGGTTGTTGAGAATGTTAATTTACATACCAAATTTGAAAAAGGTAAGACCCGCCGTCAGGTTGGTCAGAAAATTACTTTGCCTGGACCAATGCAAGCCTCTAAGGTTATGTTAATCGATAGTAACTCTGGAAAGCCTAGCCGTATTGGTTACGAAATTTTAGAAAATGGTACTAAGCAACGTATTGCTAAGAAAAGTGGCAAAGCTATTTAACTCAAGGATTTAACCTAAGAATATGAACCGTTTACAAGAACAATATAATAAGCAGATCTTGCCGCAGCTCAAAGAGCAGTTTGGTTACAAGAACGCAATGGAAGTACCTAAAGTCCAAAAGGTTATCCTTAATGTTGGCATTGGCCGTTTCTTAAAAGACTCTAAGTTTGTAGAATCAATTAAGCGCGATATGGCTGCTATTGCAGGACAGGCTCCGGTGGAAACTAAGGCTCGGAAATCTATTGCTGGATTCAAGATTCGCGAACAGCAAGTAGTGGGTCTGGCAGTAACTCTTCGCGGTCAACGCATGTACGAATTTCTCGATAAGCTGGTTTCCGTAGCTCTTCCTCGTGTGAAAGATTTCCGGGGTATTTCTCCAAAAGGATTTGATGGTCGCGGCAACTACCACCTAGGACTGAAAGAGCATATTGTATTCCCAGAAATCTCTAATGACGCGCTTGAACATATTTTCGGACTACAGGTATCTATAGTAACGAATGCTGGTAAAGATGAGCCAGCCAGAGCGCTCCTAAGTGCAATGAATTTTCCCTTTATTAAACCCGCAGAAACTAAGTAACTAACATGGCAAAAAAATCTCTAATCGCAAAAGCAAATAGAAGTTTGACCAAGCCGAAATTCTCGTCTCGAGTAATCCGGCGTTGTTGGAAGTGCGGCCGCAAGGCTGGCTTCATGAGAGATTTTGCACTATGTCGCATTTGCTTCCGGGAATTGGCCAGCCGTGGCGAAATTCCAGGAATAGTAAAGGCTTCTTGGTAGATTAACTAAACCGATATGTACACAGACCCAATTTCAGACATGCTAACTCGTATCCGTAATGCTC
Source organism: uncultured Candidatus Saccharibacteria bacterium (assembly GCA_964650345.1). Lineage (GTDB taxonomy): Bacteria > Patescibacteriota > Doudnabacteria > UBA920 > UBA920 > UBA920. The sequence continues at coordinate 9,589 of CAZYSI010000002.1, forward strand.
TTGCTGCTCGTAAGGGTGAGTTAGTCATGCCTTATTCTAAATTCAAGCACGGTTTAGCTAATGTGCTCTTGCAAGAAGGATTTATTAGCGGTGTTAACGAACTTCCGGGACGGGTGAAGACTTTACAGTTGAACTTGAAGTATGACCAAGCTGGTAGCCCAGTAATTACCGGTATTAAGCGTGTTTCCACACCAGGACAGCGCATTTACTTGCCAGTAACAAAGATTCCTCGTACTAATGGTGGTTTTGGCGTGACAGTAGTGTCGACTTCACGCGGTCTTTTAACCGATAAGCAAGCCCGCAAAGACCGGGTTGGTGGAGAAGTAGTTTGCCAAATTTGGTAAGCTGAAAGGATTTACTATGAGTCGTATTGGAAAAAAACCAGTTGTATTGCCAGCCGGAGTTACCGCAGAGTTGAGTAATGGAGTTTTAACAGTGAAAGGACCGAAAGGGGAATTAAAGCAGGACATCCACCCAAAAGTTGATGTGAAAATTGAAACCGGAGAAAATGGTACTGAGATATTGATAGATGTCGCTAAAAAAGAAGACAAGCGTGAGAAATCTCTTTGGGGTTTATTCCGTTCTTTGGTGCAGAATATGGCAGATGGTGTTAACACTGGATACACTAAACAATTAGACATTGTTGGGGTTGGTTTCAAGGCTGAAGTTCGCGGTACTACTTTGGTCCTGAACCTAGGTTTCTCTCATGCGATTGATTTTGAGATTCCAGCAGGTGTAGAAGTGAAAGTAGAAAAAGATCCAGCCAAAGTTACTATTTTGCAGTATCAGACTACAGTTACTCTAACTGGTATTAACAAACAGCTCGTTGGTCAAACAGCAGCTAACATTCGTGAGTTGAAGAAACCAGAACCTTACAAAGGTAAAGGAATTAAGTATAGCGACGAAACCATTGTCCGTAAGGCAGGTAAAGTCGTTAAGGCGGTAGGTAAATAACCATGACAACTAATAGAGAACAACTTAAAAGACAGAAGCGCACACTTCGTCACAATCGCGTGCGTAAGAGCACTGTTTCAAAAACTGACCGCCCGCGTTTGGCCGTGTTTCGTTCAGCTACCCATATTTACGCTCAAATAATTGATGACAAAGCTGGTAAAACTTTAGTAGCCAGTTCAAGCAGTGAACTAAAGGCAAAGGTTGCTAAAACCGATGCTGCTACTGCAGTTGGCAGCGCAGTTGCTGAAAAAGCAAAAGCAAAAGGTATTACTAAGGTAGTATTTGACCGGGGTGGTAACCGTTACCATGGTCGTGTAAAAGCTTTGGCTGAAGCAGCTCGCGCAGCTGGGTTGGAATTTTAATTTCGCTAACAGATAAATTTATGATGGACAAACGACAACGAAAACCTAATACTCGTGGCAATGATCGCCCGGTACGCGAATTCGACCAAAAGGTTGTAGAAGTAAAGCGTGTTACTCGTGTTACTGGTGGTGGCAAACGCATGCGTTTCCGTGCTTTGGTGGTTATTGGTGACCACAAAGGCAAAGTTGGTATTGGTCTACGAAAAGGTAATGATGTAGCCGAAAGCGTAAACAAGGCAGTGAACCAAGCTAAGAAGAATATGATTGTTTTACCTTTGGTAAACGATACTATCCCTCACGAAATAAAGTTGAAGTACAAATCTAGCCAAATTATTATGTTGCCAGCTCGCCCAGGTACTGGGGTAATTGCTGGTGGTGCTGTTCGTAGTGTACTCGATATGGCAGGTGTTAAGAATGTAATTTCGAAAATGTTGGGCAGTAATAATAAAGTTAACAATGTCCGCGCTGCGTTTGAAGCCTTTAAGTCTATGCGTAGTAAAGAAACTATTCTAAACGCTCGCAAGTAACTTTTCATTTTAAATTTATGATTAAATTACATCAATTAAAAAAGCATCCGAAATCTACTAAGCGTCGTAAAGTTGTGGGGCGTGGTCTTGGTAGTGGTCATGGTACTTATTCCACTCGGGGTGGAAAAGGCCAAACCGCTCGCACCGGCCATTCTAAAATGCCGGCTCGATTTGAAGGTACACAGCCCTTAATCCGCCAATTGCCTAAACTTCGCGGCTTCAAGAGCTTGCACGCTAAAGCAACTGCAATTAAACTTGACGCGCTATCTGTATTTAAAGATGGTGATGAGGTAACTCTAGCGACTTTGCGTGGTAATGGCTTGTTGCCGACTGGCTCTAAGCGCGTGAAAATTTTGCAAGGCAAATTATCTCGCAAATTGACTTTCAAAGTCCCTGTATCTGAAACTGCTAAGGCTACTATTGAAAAAGCTGGCGGCAGTGTGCGATAGTAGTGTAAAATAAACAAGTATGAATACTTTAGCCCTTATCTGGAAAACTAAAGACCTGCGCTGGAAAATTGTTGCAGTGCTTTTGCTATTGTTAGCCACTCGCGTTTTGGTTAATATCCCGATTCCAGGGATTAACGTTAGCGGCTTGCAAACCTTTTTTGAAAGCAACCAGTTCGTAAATTTGCTAAACATTTTTTCAGGTGGTGGGTTAAGTAATTTCTCCATTGCCATGCTTGGTGTGGGCCCTTATATTACTGCGTCTATTATTATGCAGTTGTTGACCATGATTGTCCCATCTCTAAAGGAATTACAGAAAGAAAGCGGCGAAGCTGGCCGAGCAAAAATTAACCAATACACTCGATTTTTAACGATTCCATTGTCTGTTTTGTCTGGGTTCGGGACTATTCGCTTAATTCAAAGTCAGGGTGGCGCAGAAATTTTAGGTGTGTTTAGTCCTTTCCAATGGTTTTTGACTCTACTCTGCGTAACAGCCGGATCTATGTTCGTAATGTGGATCGGTGAAATTATTTCTGAATATGGTATCGGTAATGGTCTGTCTTTGATTATCTTTGCTGGTATTGTGGCTTCCTTGCCGTCTAGCCTGCAATCATTGATTCAATTGTACGATCCAAGTAAATTGCCAATGATTATTGCTTTTGCAGCAGCAATTATTTTAGTTATTGCTGGGGTAATTCTAGTAACAGAGGCGCAGCGCAATATTCCGGTGTCGTATGCTAAGCGGCAACGAGGTGATCGTCAGGTTGGGGGAGTGGATTCGCATTTACCGCTTCGTTTGAATCAAGCCGGTGTTATTCCAATCATTTTTGCTTTGTCTTTAATGCTGTTCCCAGCGATTATTGCGCAGTTCTTTGTGAATGCGAAGACTCCTGCTATTGCTAGCTTTGCACAAGATGCTATCAACTTCACTAACAATCAAGGACTCTGGTATGGAATTGCTTACTTTGTGTTAGTGGTAGCCTTCACATATTTCTACACTAACATTGTTATTAACCCTGATGATGTTTCTGAAAATATGCAGCGTAGTGGTGGCTTTATTCCTGGGCTTCGCCCTGGCCAACAGACTGCAAACTATTTGTACAAGGTTTTGAATCGTATAACTTTACCTGGTTCATTGTTCCTTGGTTTGGTAGCAGTCTTACCGTTTATTGTTCAGCAGTGGACTGGTACTCAATCTTTGACGTTAGGTGGTACTGGTTTGTTGATTGTAGTTTCCGTTGTGATTGAAACCATTAAGCAGGTTGAAGCTCAACTGACCATGCACGATTATCAGGGATACTAATCCATAGATTATAAAACTACTAGTTATCTTTTCATTGATCTTGCTTTGTCTCGATTCGTTAAAGAATAACTAGTGGTTTTTTATTTTGCCCAATAGCTCTATAATATGGTATAATTAGAGAAGGAAATGCACCTTTTTGCATAACTATTTGAAATAAACATCAATAAATTATAAAAAATGCTATTTGATCCTAACCGCACTACTGCCAGCGAAAACAAAGCCAGTGCAGCGAATGATTTAGAAAAAGATAATATTGCTATACAGGGCGAGTTTCGTCCAGAACCAGTCGAAGAACCAGAAGGCTTAGGGGTTGAAACTGAAAATTTTACTAGTAGGCCACAAAATCCAGAGGAAGTTAAGTTAGCTCCTGATTTGCCCTCAGATGAAGTTGTGCAGCCAACAACCGAAATTCTTGCTCCAGAAACTATCTTAGAAGAAGATCATACCAAATTGACTGGAGAAAAAGAAGAACAGGCTCGTTTTTTAGAACATCTTCTTGCTGAAGATTCAAAAATTTTAGATCCTAATTCAGAAATGGACCCTGCCACATTAAACGATATGGTTGATGGTATATCTCAATAAAATTTCTATAAAACAAAACTAAAATCAAGTGCCTTTTGAATTAAGCACCATTGCCATTGCCGGAATAGTCCTAGCCGTTCTAATCGCGGTGTTTTTCGCATTTCTAGCATATTACTTGCATCGCCATTGGTATTACACCAAAGTTATCCTGCCGCGCACTAAGAACTGGGTGTTTATGGAAATACAAATGCCGAAAGAGAGCTCTGAAGATAAAAATTCGCAGCTGCAAAATAACGAAGAGGGCAAGAAGAATCTCATTGCTGTAGCTGAGCAATTATTTACCTCACTTTCGGAAATTAGTCATGAGAATTGGTGGTTTCAGCCGAAAGAGTATATTAGTTTTGAAATTGCTTGCACTGACAAGAAGATTTCATTTTACATAAACTGTCCTCAGCATTTACAGCAACTCATTGAAAAACAATTGCAGGCTCAGTATCCGCATTCATTTGTAGAAATTGTTCGGGCATATAATCCTTTCCAAAAAGGTGGACAGGTGGTTGCAACGGAATTACAAACCACGCGTCCATATGTGTTCCCGATTCGTACCTATAAAACCATGGAGACTGATCCTTTGAACTCTTTGACTAACGCAATGTCGAAATTAGGCGAAGGGGAAGGGGCTGCTATTCAATTCATACTCTCACCTGCAGGGCATCATTGGCAACACAAACCACGCCATATGGCTTTGGAAATTCAGCAGGGAAAGAATCCGGATAAAGTAGTTAAAGGGGTTGGCGCGCGCGTGGCTTCGGAAGCGTTTTCAACTTTGAAAGACAGCACTCTGGGGAAAAATAATCCTTCCGCAGCAGGACAGCATCATCAAGATTTGTCGGGAATGTACAGCCCGATTAATCTGACTCCAATGCAGCAGGAGATGGTGAAGCGGTTTGAAGAGAAAGCCAGTCGACCAGGATTTAAAACTAATATCCGGATTGTTTGTTCATCTGTTAATCCTGGTGCAGCGGCAGTGAATTTGAATAATATTGTTTCATCTTTTTTGCAATACAACATGCCTCCATTTAATGGCTTTCGAATTAAAAAGCGAGCTCAGGCCTCGATCGTTAAAGATTTTATTTTCCGCATTTACCGCCGCTATGGCAGCAAAGCCATTTTAAATACGGAAGAACTAGCTAGTTTATGGCATTTACCAACGCCATTTTTAGAAACTCCGAATATTAAGTGGCTGCAGTCTAAAAAGGCGCCGCCGCCAGTGAATTTGTCAAAAGAGGGAATTTTAATTGGCCGAAATATTTACCGCGGGGTGGAAACGCAAATCTTTGCAGATCGAGATGATCGCCGCCGCCACATGTACATTCTGGGACGAACTGGTGTGGGTAAAACCGAGATCATGAAGTATATGTCTGTGCAGGATATTAAGAACGGCGAAGGATTATGCATTATCGACCCGCATGGTGATTTCATTGAGGATGTGTTACCACACATTCCAAAGGAGCGTGCAGAAGATGTAATTTTGTTTGAGCCGTTCGATACTGAGCGTCCAATGGGTTTGAACATGCTCGAAGTTCGCCAAGAAGGGGAGAAAGATTTTGCGGTACAGGAAATGATCTCGATTTTTTACAAACTGGTGACTGACCCTGCAATGCTAGGGCCAATGTTTGAACACAACATGCGTAACGCCATGCTGACTTTAATGGCCGACGAAACTCATCCTGGAACCTTAGTAGAAATTCCACGTATTTTTACAGACGTTGAGTTCCAAAAATACAAGATTAGTAAATTACAAGATCCAGTGGTGCGAGCGTTTTGGGAAAAAGAAATGGCTAAGACCAGTGACTTTCACAAGTCGGAAATGCTGGGTTACTTGGTTTCAAAAGTTGGGCGGTTCGTAGAAAATTCCATGATGCGAAATATTGTTGGGCAGCCCAAGAGCGCCTTTAATTTCCGCGATGTCATGGACAATGGCAAAATTTTGTTGGTGAATTTAGCCAAAGGTAAAGTTGGTGAAATGAATGCCAAGCTGATCGGCTTAATTTTAGTCAGTAAGATTCAAATGGCTGCTATGTCACGCGCGGATATTCCCGAAGAAGATCGTAAAGACTTTTATTTGTACGTGGATGAATTTCAAAACTTTATTACCGACGCGTTTTCAAGTATTTTGTCTGAGGCGCGAAAGTACCGCTTGAACTTAATTATTGGCCATCAGTTCTTAGGGCAATTATCGCAAGGAGCGGGTGTTCAAGGCGCAGGTAGCAATGATCTACGTGATGCTGTATTTGGTAATGCCGGCAGCATGGTCACATTCAGGATTGGCGTGGAAGATGCCGAAATTATGGCCAAGGAGTACGCTCCAGTGTTTAATGACTTCGATTTACTAAATGTCGACCGGTTTAATGCTTTTGTAAAGTTAATGATTAACGGCACTGCCAGTAAACCATTTAACATGGCAACATATCCGTTGGAAAAAGCCACCGAAGAACAGCGCGCCACTGCCGCAGCCATTCGTCAGTTATCTCGTTTGAAATTTGGTCGTCCACGCGCTGAAGTTGAAGCTGAAATTCTCGAAGCTAGTCGTGTGGCTGACATGATGGCAGCCGGTGAGGCTGGAATAGAAAAAACCGTTTAGGGTTACCAAAAAACATAAATGATATAATAGATTTATGGGATTTTCTGAAAAACTTCAATACGCACATAGCCAAGCGCAGGATGCAAAGGATCATATTCAAGGCAGTATCGACGAGATAAAAGATAAGATTACAGAGAAGGTTGATCCTTTGAAAGAAAAGGCTACTGCAGTCGCCGATGCTTATCGAGGGGTTAAAACTGGCGCTAAGGAAATAGTTGGTAGAGTTAAAGATACTGCGATGTTGGCGCGTGACAAAGCAGCAGCTACGCGTGTTGATATTGAAGAGGCTAAAAATGACCTTCAATTTGCTGAGTTTTTGTCAAAATCCGGAAAAGATTTAGATTGGGATGCCGAACAGTGGCAAGTTAGAGAAGCGTATGTTCAGTACGAACGAACCAAACATGTAACCGATAAAATTGGTAGTCTATTCACAGAGAAGCTGCAGAATGTAGTGGGCGATAGTCCAGAAGTTCGGTCGTTAATTTCCGACCATCTCATTGAGTTGGCTAATACTAACCCCTCAGAGTTGATAAAATTGGAACGTTACGCTAATGCCGTGTCTGAAAGTCAAAAGCAAATACTAGAGAAGCAAGCTGAGATTGATAAGTTAGCCGGTGATTTTGCGGGTGATTCAAGCAGAGAAGCAATGCAAGATAAGTTAACTACTTTAAAAAAATCAAAGAGCATAAAGGGTCGCATTCTTCAGAAAATCGATAAAGTAGGTTTGGCTAATGAATATATGCTTGCCTCAGAAAGTGCGAGGAAAAATTACAATCTTGGATCAAGGCGTGAAATTACTGCTGAAATAAAACAGCTGAGAAAAGGCATTAAAGGGATTAAGAAATTAGAAGATGCTCAAACTGAGATTCGTAACAAGTTTGCCTTTGAGCGTGCCCAATTATTTTTAGATAGTGATTCTGCAAAGGATATCCATAGTCGACTAGAAGCCATTATAAATCAGAAGTTCGCAGAATTATCTGCGACGCCTAGTCTAGGCAACACTAAACGACTTCATAAAGCTCACCGGGCATTGCGTACTGAGTTTGAAAATGAAGGAAGTATTGTACGTACTGGTATTGGTAAAAGAATTTTGAATGATTCCTTAAATAGTCCTACCGAAATAGTAGGTCGGAGTACAAGAGATTTGCTTGCTGATGAAAATTATTTGGAGGGCGAGATCGAGGAGCGGGTTGTAAGAAGGTTAAAGACTTTAGTTGAAAATAGTTCAAATGACCAGTTATCTGATGAAGTAGATAAGTATTTTAAAAAACAGCAGTTCGCAGGTGCATCCCCAAAGAAGTCAGCAGAGAAAGTTTGGGGGGCGTTGAATCAGGTACGTGATAGATTTTCTGTCACAGACCCTAATCGAGTACGCGTTGATTGGTTGCTGAGGAAATTAGAATTTAGAACAGCATAGTATGAATAAATTTGATATTGATAATTTTATAGAGTTGGTAGAAGCGAATAAGTTGGATGATGCTAGTCAGAAACTTGGTAATTATTTTGATAAACTTACACCAGCGGAAAAAGGAAAGGTCTATGTAGATATTGCAGGTATTTATATGCGCATGATTGCTGAAAATAACATGCGTTTGGTAGAATTTTTAGATGCTCAATTGGCTCGGTTGAGAGAAATAGATGAAATTGAGTCTAACGCTAGTAATCAGATTAAAGATAGATTTGATTTAGCAGATCTTAGAAAAAAGCTGCAATAGTAAGAGTTTGATAGTTTACTTTTAAAATCCCCTTTAAATAAAAGGGATTTTAAATATTCTTAAAAATACTAAACCTTGACAAAACGTCTTAAATTTGCTATAATTTGCTAAATTTGAACAATAGTAGCTGCTGACTTATTTTTCCGGAAATGTTGGTTAAAAGCCTGTATTTCCGGCAAAGTAATCCTTTGCCTGTACATTCCAAATTAAATACTTTCTTACTAAGGAGCATACTGTAATGGCAACATCACGAACCGACGTTGAAGCTGTTGTTGAGTTCTTTGATCCCAACAACAAAACCAAGTCAGATAAGAGCGGCAGAAATTACCCGCAGTATGGGTTTCTGTTCGTAATTGATGACGGGACTAGGATACCGATTCAAGACGAGGGTCTTGACGCGGCTATTAGTCCACAGCTCCGTAGAGATAATATCTTTACGGTGGATATTGTTGCTGATCCTACTAATCCCACAAGGGACAAAGTAAAAGCAACCAACTTTCGGTTTGTTAGAACCGAAGCCGGCGCTGCAGACAGCGCTAAGGCCAAATTCAAACCTGCCAAATCTGGTGCTCCTACACCTTCCTCAACAAAGGCCGACAAGGCCGATCCCAAACAAAATACTGAAGAGCTTTGGCGGCTCGAGGTAATGGGTGAACCAGTCGGAGGCGATAATAGCGGCGAATGGACAATATCCGTGGAGTTGGATAAAAACAACTACCCGGTACCAGACGCCAAGATCAAATTCCGTGCTGGATCGACAAGTTTCGTTGGGACGACCGGTCCCGAAGGCTGCATCGAACAGACCATAACTGTTTCAGATAATACGTATGGGCGGGTCGTTTACGACTCATCCCTGAGTATATCTGGAATACCGATTGCTGGACCAGATAAAGCTGTTGCCCCTAAGCGTAAGCTTACGGGTTGGCACTGGTTTAACAATTTTTTGTATGGTTTTTGGACTGCTGTGCTTGTGCTTTCGATCATTCTGTGGGTACGGGCGGGTTATGTGGAGCTCACAACGCCTTACTCGCAGACCAAATCGGTCAGCACAACACAGCAGGACAACGGCCGACCTAAGTTTTCTTGGGACAAGACTCAGCAACCTGCTCCAGAAACGGAGCAGGCAGCAGTAAGTTGGGGTGGTTACATTTGGAGCTGGACTCCAATGGGATCATTCCTCATTTTGCTACTCTGGTTCTTCCTTTGGATTATTTTGTTTCCGATTTGTTTCGGAGCGGAGATCTGGGAAGCTTTGCTGAATCAGTACCAAAAAAGCAAAGGCGCTATCGAGGCTTGGCGTCATACGCGTGAACCATTCCAGTATACCGTCGAGGTTATCCGGAATGGCGGCAAAATCGCTCAGAAACCGGTGTATATGTACAACGGCGAAAAAGTGAATAAGCCCGAGACGCGCTCGGAAGCGATGAGTTCGCTGAAGAATATGAAATTCGGCGATATCAAAGAATTTATCAAGTTCGATTTGTTGTCGGATCTCGGCGTAATGCTATTCGACCGCTTCGTGCTTGGCAGACTATTTGGAGGAAGGTAACATGGATACGTGGAAAAAAGTTGGAATCGCAGTGGTACTTCTGCTGCTGGTCGTTGTTGGTATTTTGATCTTCAAGGCCTTGGTCATGAAGTATTTCGATCTGACGCTGTCGTTGGTCTTTGTTTTGTCGGCATTCGTGCTGGCAGCGATCGCGCTAGCGTTCATTCACTTTTTTGCTCCTGAGAGCTCTCGCAGCTTTCTGACGAGTGGAGTTGTCGTGATGCTGGTTCTGTTCTGCGGGTGGTCAATCTATGCAGGCACTAGTCCAGTAGCGGCTAAAACCACGAAAAAAGGGATCGCGGCTCACTTTCTTAACTTCGCCAAAAATTTGTTGCCGGACAATTCAGCTAATGATGAGGTTACTCATCAGGCTGATATGGACTGCGACGAAGCAACTGCGGAGTTTCGCTATAATGTCGAGCAGAAATTGCTGGACAATTATAAGCAGGATGGCGATGTTGATAAGTACCTCCGTGCCCGAGCAGAATTGCAGGAGAAGTTGATGAAGAACACTGCTTTATGCAGTTCGGCATCACGTTCTTCGGTTACTCCTTCCTCGACGCCCGCGCCGGCGAGTACTCCCGCCTCAACAACTTCTTCAACTAGCATGGTAGCAACTACGGGAACAACCAAAGTTTTCGTGGATGCTACTCGGTACAATGGAGTCGGGTCGGTTCAATTGATTTCTGGACGAAAGTTCGAAATTAAAGGGACAGGCACGGCGGTGTGGAAAAATATTCCCGTAGGAAATCCGACAAAGTATGAATCTTGCGGTCCGGAAGGCACTTCGCCAACTGCATCGGTCAAGATGACCCGTGAGGAGTACTTCTCCAATATCGGGGACTACTTATGTCCTACGGCTCTCAAGGGTGCGCTCATTGCCAAAATTGGCAACGGGGCGTGGTTCCCGGTCGGAAAAAACTTTCAGGGGGTAGCCCAGAATGATGGGGTGCTGACTTTAGCGGTCAACGATCTTGATCCGCAAAAGCAGCCCACGTCGAACTGGGCAGACAATGGTGGTGGGTTCTCGGTGGCGGTCATCGTACACTGAAGCCTATTTCACTGAAAGGGTTAGCGGATATAATTCGCTGACCCTTTTTATTTTGTCTAAGCACTAATTGCTTATATAATATAGATTATGTTGTTATCTTTTTTGAAGAAAAATTTTTATCTACATGAACTGATAATTATCCCAGCTTTTATTGGGAGTGTAGGATTGAGTTGGTATTTTAGTCAAAATTACAATTGGTTGCCTCCATTTGCAGAATGGGTAATGCTAATTGCTTTGATGTTTTTTATTGGTTTTGTATGTGTAAAAATTGCAACTGTTGGAATTAAGTTATTTTTTAAGTCTGAGATTGCTCAAAACAAATTTAATTATATAAAAACTTTCCGATTTATTAGAATTTTTTTTGCTATTTTTGTGTTGTTAATAATATATGAGAATTTACAACTCATTATTCCATCAATCGCTCCAACGCTTCAGGACCCTGCCTTGTTGTATTATGATGAACTGTTATTTGGTTTTTATCCGACTGATCCGTGGATTATGAACCTTGCCAATGTGTATCTCACAGAAATAATGAACGCAGTATACCTAACTTTCTATTTCTATATCCCTATTATTGCTCTGTTACTGTATGTTCAAAATTCGATTTCCGAAGCTTTGCGTTTTACGTTAGTAATGGTCATTGCATTTCTAATCGCATTTGGACTTTATATATTAGTTCCCGGTATAGGACCCTTGTACTATCTTAAAGGTCAATTTCCTGTTGAATTAGACGGAACATTGGTGAATTTAGTGCAGGGTATATTGCAGACCAGTGGAATTCCTCGCAATGTTTTTCCCAGCTTACATGTCGCTGGTAGTGCTATTCCGCTATACTTCTTTTACAAGAACTCTAAACCGTTGTTTATAGTTTGCTTGCCGGTCATTATTTTGTTGTGGCTATCGACCGTTTATTTGAGGTTGCATTACATTATTGATGTCTTTGCGGGGTGGTTTTTAGCAATTGTTTGCATAGCGCTTGGAACCTATTTATTTACGAAATGGAATGAAAAAACATTGGTTGATTAGTTTGTGTTTAGTGGTTGCCATAATGGCCACTCTACAAATCCCTAACCGAACTCGGTTAGGGGATCCAGACGGGTTTTATCATGCCAAGGCTTCGCAGCTGCTGGAACAAGGAAATTTATCAGATACTTTTCCGTACTTAGCATATACCACGTGGAAAGATGGTTATGCTGACCAACACTACCTTTATCATGCACTGCTGATTCCGTTTAATAACGTGGATTCTTTGTTCCTGTCCATAATAATATTCGCTAGTCTAGCAGCCCTTGCCTTTTATTTGCTGTTTTCAGTATTGATGGTGAAAAGCAAGCTCTGGTGGCTACTAATTTTGATGCTGGGTTCAACTGACTTTTTGTTTCGTATTAATTTGGTTAAAGCCAACACGCTATCTTTAGCTTCGTTAGCAGCAATCATATATTTGCTGTGGAAGTGGCATGAAAAAAACAATTATTGGGTTGCTGCGGCAATTGGCGTTGTTAGTTTTTTGTTTGTATGGATTTACGGTGGGTTTGTGTTTGTCCCTGTAGTATTAGCTTTATATGTACTTTCAGTACTAATAACAGAGCGAAAATTTGATTACCTACCAGGACTTGCCAGTGCACTCGGCATAGTCATTGGATTACTCGTACATCCACATAACTCACATTTACTAGTTTTACTTTATGATCAGATTTTCCGGGCTGGGCTTGGTGCTGGAGCAGTTCCTGTGGGTAATGAATGGCTCCCTTTTAATATAGATTGGTTTTTAACTAGCAACATTCCATTGTTGTTGGTCTGGGTTTTAAGTTTAGCCGCAGTAATGGCTAAGATTTGGCACAAACAAATTAGTTGGCTGGAGTTGTGGCTGCAGCTCATTGCTGTAGCTTTGTTGCTGTTAACCTTGCGTCATCGTCGGTTCATTGAATACTTTACGCCGTTTGCAGTATTATCAGCCAGTGTAGTTCTGACACCGTATTTGGCTAAATTAAATTGGCAACAAATTAAACTGAGCATAAAACAACACTGGCAATTAGGTTTTTCCGCTGGGTTTGTAGTTTTCCTAGTCGCTTCAGCATTTCTATACAACTTCCAGCACGTGTATGATTACTTGCAGGGTGGGGAAGAGACTCATCGGTTTGAAGAAGTTGCCCAGCAAATTTATACTCACAGTCAACCAGGTGACATTGTAATTAATACTCAGTGGGATCAGTTTCCGCAATTGTTCTATTGGAATAGTAAAAGTTATTACCCAATTGGGTTAGACCCGACGTTTATGTACATCTATAATGCAGATTTGTACTGGGATCTGCGCAAGATTGCCGATGATAATGAGAGCGACTGGGAGTCTGTTGAATATTTGCATTCAATCGCCAGCAAAACTTTGAAAGGCAAGTTTTTATTCTTAGATGCAAATCGTAATATTAATATTCATAAGTACATTCAAGAGCACGATACAGAGCAAAAATACTTCCAATTGATCTATGATTTAGACAACGTGGTAGCTTACCGTATTTTGCCGTAAATATGGTATAATTAATGCGATAATTAAACCCAAAACATGTTGTTTCGCATAGGCGAGAGAAGTGGTTCTGATTTTGAAACAAAGCTAGATCCGGAGCGAAAACCGAGTGAAAATATTAATGAGCTTGAGCAAACTAAAGCTGCTGAGGTTGATTTTGAAATAGGCAAAGAAGCAAAAGGTAAAGAAGGTATTAATGAACGTTTAGAAGAAGAATTGGGTGTCGTTGCAGAAAAAATTATTTCAAATAACGATGACTTAGAAAATTTAATAGAGAGTAATTTTTCAGACCGGTCACCAGAGGAAAAACAAAAAATTCTAGAACAACTGCAATCCGCAGCTGGCAAAGAAGAATTTAAGGGTCATGTTAAGGAGTTTTTGACTAAGTCCTTACCAAAAGATTTTACTGTAGGCGCTTTGGCTGGTTTCGCAGCTCCGCTAATAGCCAAGATAGCAGTTAAAAATTCAGCACGGGCTTTACTTGCTAGTAAAACATTTGGAGTGAGTGTGGCTGCTGGCGCGATCGCTAACGCTGTTGTTGAACCATTGAGACATTGGATTCGCAATAAAGAAAAAATTGTTGCAAAAGATATTGAATGGCAATTAGCAGCCGCTCAGTCGTCGGAGCAGCAAGCCGCTATTATCGCTCAGACCCAGAAAAGTTTGGAGGCAGGTCGGTTTCGTAAAGAGGACGAAGCTGGTGTTCGAGCACTATTGCAAGAACAGCTTGTAAAGGTACATTTAGAAACAAATAAAGAAGGTTTGGAAGGCAAGGATAAGGTTTTACAAATACTGGAAATTTCAAAATCTACCCGACGTGCTTTGTTTACGAAAGAGGGCAGGGCAGTGCGAAAGCTAATTAATAGCGTTGAGCTGCTTACTGAAAAAAATAAGGTTGGTTATAAGGAGCTAGCTTCAGCTTCACTTAAAGGCGCTCTTACTGGCGCTGTGGGGGGCGCTGTGGGGGGCGCACTTCATTATTTCCTTGTCGATGCCGGGTACGGCCAAAAAGCCGTCGATGTTATCGGGGAGAAATTAAAGGCTGGTTGGTCTGTTTTGCGAAATATGAAAGGCAGTGGTGGCCCTGCGTTGGCATTTATTAACCCAACCTTAGCAACTACTCTTTACGGGGAAGTAAGTAACTACGCTCCAGATGTTCCGGAGAAAGAAATTCCCGACGCTGTTAAGCAGGTCATTGCTAACAAAGCTGAGCAGTCTTTTACAACAGCACCACAAGGATTGTCGGAGATAAAGGACAAACTAGCAGAACAGGCGTTTTATTCTGATTTAGAGCAGGGTAATGGGGGAACGCATTTGGCTCGAAAAGCATTACATGATTACAGGGTTAATCTAATTAAATCCGGCGATCCTGATGCTGCAAATCTCTCTACTGAACAATTAATCTTCGCAGAAAATTGGTTTATTAAGCATAAGTTAGATAAATATGTTGAAGAAGGTGCGGATCATGCCTTTAAGCTAGGGGAGGAAGTAAAACCCTTTGATGGCGCAGATTTGAGAGAGGCAATTGAGGAAGCAAAAAAACTGAATGAGGAACAGCTAAAGAATTTGCACAAATATGTAGACAAGCTTTCTGAAAAAACCATTCACGAAATGCACGATTTACAGAATTTTGAAAATGCAGCGAATGACTATACTAAAAACATTCAATCGCCGCAGCCAGATCAAAGTAATGTCGCACCGGGCACTAACCCTGCAATAAGTCCAACACCTGAAAACTATGACAATTATCATCCAGACCCGTTAACCGATGAGGAGCGTAAAGCTATAAATGATTCGCAAGATCGTTTTCAAGAAGATCAAGCTACTGGTGGTTCTGAGATAGATAAGCAGATTGAACAGTATTATGAGGACAACAAAGACACTGGTCTGAATGAATCAGAAAAAAATATTGAAAGCATTAATTCTAAATTAATTGCAATTGCTAAACTAAATCTCATGGGAGGCATCTTGCTTGGTGGGGCTGCAGCAGGGTTTTATATGTTCAAGAAGTGGCAAAAAGAACGCCCTACTCCTGAGCAAAGTAGAGAGGCGATTGAACAGCTGCTACGCCAAAGAGAACTAGAGGTTGAGCTGGGAGAAGGCGTGACCGATAAAGACATACATAAGCAGTACAATAAATTAATTCGGGCCATAGAACAAGATTACGCTTATGGTGGTTTAGCAAATCTTGCCGGTAAAAAAATTGTATTAGAAAAAGCGCATAGTGCTAAGGAGCCCTGGGTAGATCATACTGACCCCGAGGTAATTCATTTACCTGTTTCTGTAAAACTTGATAAGTTAGAAAGGTTTATTAATCAGCTAGATGATGATGCAATCGATCAAGCTAAAGAGTTTTCAGAACGAAAATTATATGAAGCGGGTGATATTATGTTAGATTTGGAGGATGAGTTTCAAATAAGAATTAGGTTCATTAACAGAGGTCCGAATGGAGTAAGTTCACAACAATTAATTGACAACCTCGATCGATTCAGAAACGCTTTGCGTGACTTACCAGCAGAGGATTTGCACGGGACGAACTTCGTTCTAACTTATGCCTTAAATGAGCTCGATAAGTCAAGCGGAGATATCTACATAGATGTGGTAAGGCAAACCGATGAAGAACTATCAAAAGAACTAAGGCAGTTACTTGGGTTAGCCGAAAATATTGAATCTGGAAGTGGTGCTCCAATTTTGGCTGAGCCAGTTTTTGAAGACGAACCAGAAGATGTTGATGAGCCTGACTCGTCTGGTATTGTAGAACCAGAAATTAATCCGGTCGAACAAGCTAGACAGGAGATTCAATCTGAATTCAATGAAATAGAACGAAAGCATGGTATGAATATAGCTTTGGCTAATGATAAAACCGCAGAATTATTAATGCGCGACCGCAATTTAATGTTTAATTTGCAAGACGGCATTGAAGATGCGAGTCGATTCTATCCAGGGATGTTTTATCCTTTCGAAGGTTTTAAAATAGTTCTTGATGATAAATGGGCTTTAGAAAAAGGGGTGCGCCATATTAACATAAAACAAGGTACACCAAAGCAAATTGCAGATTTTTTAGTTGACCCAGTGAGAGCATTGCGACGTAATAATGAGCCTGCAGCAAGTGGGGTTGATAGCATTGAAGTGCGCAATATCGAAGGTAATGAATCAAATCGATTCTTCGAAGAGAATGAAGTTCAGATTCATGGCTCAGCCTATGAATTTAGTCCAGGTTCTTTTGCTAAACTTGAGGTTAAAGATTTAGTTGACGCAGGCTTAGAACCAAAGCATACAGTTGTTGTAGGAAGTACTGAGTTGAGAGTTTCTCAGCCTTATAATTTAGACAACGGTCGTCTGGCAGCGATGGTCTATGTGAAGCAAGGCGATGTTTATGTTCCTCGTTCCTATTACAAAAGTAATTCAGCTGTATCTTGGCGTTATTTGCCTACATATAGTAGAGAGTATGACCCTGAAACAGATCGTTACAATCGTCATTACGATAAAGGCTATGACGAGGATAGTTTAGATGCTACTTGGGAAGTGCAAATGGCTTTAACTAAGATCGCAGCAGAACCGAATAATATTATCAATACTCCAAAGGATCCAGAATTCTATATGTTTGGGACATGTTGGGAGAAAGACAAAGATAATACTTATCAATTTTCGGTTGACGAGTTAGGTGAAACCTATAATGGTCAGTTTAAAGTACCTGAAAGTGATCGGCAGAAGCACGAAAATGTAGGCGGGTTTTTGGAATTTACTGGTGTGAATAAACTCGAGCCAGAAAAGGTTGGTTTTGCTAATCACGCTTTTAATCCGAACTTTGCTGAAGGTCCAATAGCGGAATGGCCTGACTATAGCCACATTTATGGTGCGATCACTAATAGGGTTTTTCAGAGTAAAAATAAGCAGCTTACTTATGTGATTCATGAAAGCGCAGAGGGAAAGGTGTGGATGAACATTCAGACTAATACTGAATTAACTCCAGTTGGTGTGAGGAAGAAGTGGTTTGATGGCGGAGACTTAACCTCACCTGCGTATGAATACAAATATCCTAAGATTTCGAATAGTGGTGAATCTTATGTCTACGATCAAACTGGAGGTTATGGTGATGATTCCGATAGAAGAGGTAGTTATGTTGACATGTTTAAAAACTACAATAGCAAAATTCCTATTATTAAAGAGTATCGGGAATGGAGAAATAATCCACCCGCATCGCCACAGCCAGAGTTAGTTATTGAACCAGAGCCGGTTAAGCCTAAGCAAGCAGCTTCGTCTCCTCGAGATAGAACCCTGAAGCCAACTCCAGAAAGCCTTCGTAGCTACCCAATAGGTATTGATTCTGCGCCAGCAACTGAAGCCTGGGATCTCCTTCACTCGGAATCTAAAGAGAATCCATTTCGATCAAATATTGATGATGTTGTTCCACAGCTTAGCCAACTGGAAAATTGGGTTAATGAGCAAAGAGACTTCAGTGTAATTTACCCTGAATCTCCAATTGTAAAAGCATTTGAAATGCTGAACACGCTATTCGATTTTTATTCTGATGACGACCGAGCTCGTTCAACTGTTTCCTGGTTACGAGATACTATTAGACAGTTAAACCGCGTAAGTATGAGGCGAGCAGAAGAGCAAGCCAATGCTAATTTGGGTCGCGATAATTCAGAAGACCCAATTCCTAAAGTAAAGACCAATCGCTTAGAACGAAAACATGGTAAGAAGGAATAGGTTAACGGCGATAGGAATCGTGGATAATTTTTAGTTCCTGTTCTATTGCTTCATCAATAGTTTTTAGTAGGCCAGGAACTTGAGAAGTGATATAAGAAATTTTTTCTTCTTTTTGTGGAGAGGGTAACTTTAGAGCGTCTTGATAATCTTCAGCTTGTTGTTCAGTTAATTGGGAAATCGTTACTTCAGTAATTAGGTTATCAAAGTGGCTGACAAGGGCTTTCACTGTTTCTGCTTTATCTTCATTAGATACGTTAATATCTAGAGCCGCTAAAAGCTCACGAGGGTTAATGTGTAGATTATTAATCAAACTCATATTTAAAGTATATCAAAAGTTGTACTAAACAAAAAAGCCCATATCAACAAATATGACATGGAGACTTTTCGTTTAATTGTCTAATTCTTTTGCTATTTACTTTCCACCACTGTTTTACAGGGGCCAATTCCAATAGCATCTGAATTAAATTCAGGTTATGGGTCCGCTCGGGGTCGGTGAGGTATTCGAATTGCTCGAATTACTGTTCGTCGATCCGGACGGAGCCGCGGTATTGGAATTGCTGTTGCTGTTCTGCTGCTGCGAACTGGGATCAGGAGTCGGGCTAGGCGACGGCGTTGCCGCAGGAGCCTGGTTCGAACCTGGGTTTGTGTTCGCTGCAGGAGCAGTGGAATTGTCGGTGCCCTTGATCGTGACGGTAACGGCGACTTCGCACTTCGAGCCGCAATCTTTTGCAGCGTCGATCGTGGTGAACTTGATCGTAGCAGTGACATCCTGCGCATTCTTTTTCCCATTAAGCTTGGCAGTCATGCGATTGGCAAGATCTGGGAAGGAGAGAAGCGCGTTCTGGGAATCGCTGGTGGCCTTGAGACGGGCAAGTATTGCATTACCGTCCTTGTCCTTGGCCTTAATGACGATATTAGTTTCCACTGCAGTGTCGAGTTCGATGTTTGTGCTATCGGCCTCGAGACTGGCAACTTCCACCTTCTTCACTGTTACCTTGATGGCCTTGCGGAGCGCCGGGAATTCCTCGGACCCGATATAGAACGATCGAGTGCCGGGAAAGATCGAGTTAATGGTCAGCTTGTTGGTCTGCGCGTCGATCGAAGCGGTCGCAGTCTGCGACTTGCTGTAATCGGCGAGAAGCTTAGCGGTGAGCGAACTGTTATCGGCCTTTTTCAGGACGGACAGCTCTATCTCCAGCTGCTGACCAGGGGTGGTTTCATATTCGTACTTGTCATCAGCGATGACAAACTTCGCCTCGGCCGTGTCGACTACCTCAGGCTTAGGAGCCGGGGGATTGTGTCGACGAGCTGCTGCGGCTGTCTTCTTGACGCCGTTGCCATTGGCCTTTTTGGCGTGCTTCTTCTTGGCCTTCTTGGCCGAGTAGTTGTAAGCGGTCCGCGACGGGTTTATCGTCTGAGCCGACACCGAAAGGTGGCTTGCACACACGATGATACCGACGAAAAGTAACGAAATTATCGAAAGAATAGACAATCTTTTCATGGTTTTCCTCTATTTGACTTAGAAATGTGCGGGTAGTCTGTATAGCGCTGGAACGCTGACCTTTTATCCCTTAAAGCTCCAGTTTCCGACAATTTTCTAGGATTTACTAGAAATTAGCTGAAACCAAAGCTCTAATGTAGTTTTATTTAATACAGTGCATATTTTAGCACATTTAGCTTGACTTGTCAAGTCTTTTGTGTTATATTAAATTGTTCTAAAAGCTGCATTTACTGTGATTTTTAGAGCAAAACAGTTAATTTTGTACATTTTCAACCTGTTCTGGAGGAACATTAGACTATGAATAGTAACATCTTTTTAGCGCTTTTAGGTGTCTTTAACGTTTTAAGCCTTCTTATGCGACGGCGAGCGAAAAGCAAGCTGTCGCAGCGGGAGATCGACGCGTTGCTGACCAAATTTCCGCACCGGTCGGTAGACCAGTTGTTGTCGGCCGTTTATTCTTCACCAGTCGCTTTGGTTCGGTCACTGATCGACCATGCCGTTAAATACAACGACGATTACACTGATGGTGATCGTGAGGCGGCAGTAGAGGTATTGTCCAAATTGTTCGTTAGTGTCGACTGGCAACCAAGAGTTTCTGGTTTGACCGTAAAACGAATTTGGTCAGCAACCAAACAGCTAACCGAGTTGTCGGGAGCTGGCATTATCCTTGCTTTTGTCGTTTCGCTCATCGCTAATATTCTCGGGTATCTGTATTTTGAGAATTGGTGGATGTCCACCGTGGCGGTGACAGTTGGATACTTTGCTTTGGCTTCGTTTGTAGTTAGCGGTGTTCGCTACCTTTGGTCGCAGATGCCGTTGACTTCGCGTCTTGTAAAGGCGGGTCTAGTAATCGGCTTCCTTCTGTTTAGTTGGATGCCAATGATCATTTCTTATTTCTACCAACCGGCAAGCGCGGTGGTTAATAAGGAACCTGGTATTATTGAGCAGGGAGCGATCGAGAAGCAGCTGGCGAAGATCTATGATCGTCCGCCAGTTCCTACTCGAGGAGTCCCAGCTTGGACTGCGATGGATATTAAGGTTGGCGCTAAGCGTCGATCTGAACTCAGCGCAGAACAGAAGACCTTGCGTGAATTATTGTTGGTAGACCAACTAACCTTTTCTTCTCTTAACACGACAGAAAAGGTAACTGGTTTCCAGCGTATGAAGAACTACACCACGCTCGTTTCGGCCTCCGTCGCCAATCTCTTAGTGCGCGATCCACAGGCTGGTAAGGACTTTGCTGAGCAAACAGGTTTACAACCCGAAAACCTGGCTGACTACTTCCTGGCAATTTTAGGGAAGGAGTCATCTTGGTCAAACGATTGTGAATCGGGGACCGGTCCGGTATGTCCCGCAGGTATTTCTATTGCCTTGGGGGAAGACGAGGGTTTGGTGAAGGGAAATCAGGATCTTCGAAAGGTTCCGGAACATGCTATACCGATGATGGTTGAGTATGCTTATGGTAATTACCAAAAGCTTAATCGTCGTTGGGATCTGGCTGCTCTGGGTTATCATACTGGGCGTAGTCGCGCCTTAGGTTTGGTAAAGATTGCCCAAGAAGAGAATTTGCAATGGAAGACCTACATGGATATCTACTTTGCAGATCCTGATAAATATCCACAAACCTGGGCTAAGGTCCAGGAAATCCATTCCAAGGACTTCGGTGATACCTACTGGCCTGGCATCATTCGCTATATGGAGCTTATTTCTGTGTTTCGCACAGATGAAGAAGCTTTCCAAGAAATTGCGAAAGCGCAGCTCAGGAGGGTTGATGGTCGAAACATTGCCCCTAAGTACAAGTTCCATACATTCTTTGACGAGAGCCTGTTGAATTTCGAGGGCATCGGTATGTTGAAGGACTTGAACGACTTGAAAGCTGCGGCTGCTAAAGGTTTGCTTGTAACTGCACCGAACCATAACTCGATTAATTACCGCACAGCGGATGATCGAGGGATTGGTGCGAACGACAAGGCAAACGGTCTCGAGTACAAACGGTTAAGGCCTTTGGGTATTGGCGGTTTGTGGGCTGTGGGAACCTTGGTTGGTCGGCTTGATTCGCAGCAACGTCTGGACCTAACTTCCATGATTCGCACGGATGAGTACCAGAAAAAAGCGAATACTCGTGAGGATGTGGCTGTCCCAACTCATTTGTCGGGGTTGGTATTCGACATCTCGATGAAGGATATGAAGGATGACGATCCTGAATACATCCGCATTGCATTCGCTCTCAATGAACTTGAGAATTACGGATGTGTAAGCTGGATGCCGGAAGGGAAAGCGTATCGAGCTTTCCATGTCGTCATTAATCCTTATCAGAAACAGTGCGTGGAGATGTTTATGAACAACTACCATGTTAGTGGTGCGGTCGGCTAACTCCGGCCTGGATTCATAGTCTCTGAACTGTTTTGCTCGCCGGCTCTTACTAAAAGTTTGAGCCGGCTTTTTTATACTAAATTTTCATTTGCCTTTCACCGAGAGTGTGGTATAATATTTCCAAGTCCTCGAAACATTTCGAAACCCAAACAAAATTATCAAAACAAACCTAAAACAAACATAGAAAGACCTTTAATTTATGGATAAAACTGCTAATTTAGCGTTGGTTATGCAGATGATCGATGCTGCGGAAAAGAATATTCAATCTGCCAAACAATTACTACGCGAAAGTGGGGGTATTGCGCCTGCACGTAGTAGCGCTTCTGCTGTATTTGAAAAAGCTCAAAGCCTGTCTTCTTCTGAAGGGGGTAAGGTTATTGAAGGCGTATTCGACGGTCAAAATATGATCGGACCAGAAGGTAAACAATATCCAGTACCGGCTAATTATGCATCAAAAAGTAAGCTCGTCGAAGGTGATATGCTTAAACTCACTATTGCTGACGATGGTTCGTTCATTTACAAACAAATCGCTCCAGTAGAACGTCGCAAAGTTATGGGCACTCTGATGCAAGATGAGAAAGGCGATTACAAGGTTATTGCCGAGGGTAAATCTTTTAAAGTACTACTGGCATCGTTAACTTACTTTAAAGCCGATGCAGGCGATGAGGTGACTATTGTCTTGCCACAAGATACTGACAGTGAATGGGCCGCAGTTGAACATGTTATTAAGCACAACTCTTCGAACATTGATGCCGAAGCTGGGGGTATGGATATAGACGCCGAAGCTGGGGGAGAAGAATTCTAATGCGCGAGCAAATCCGCCAACTCCTCAAACAGTACCCAATCATATTACAATTCATGAAGTTTGCAGCTATTGGATTCTTAACAGCTGCTTTAGACTTTTTAATTTTAAATTTTCTGTCCAAGTTATTCGGAATTAATTCTGGAATACACTTGGGCTTAATTAATATTATCAGCTTTATTGCTGCTGTGATTCACAACTATTTGTGGCAACGCCACTGGACTTTTGCCGTTGGGCAAGATGTTGGTTTGTTCCGCAATTTTATTCGCTGTGTAATGGTGGGCGGAGCTGGTGTAGCGTTTATTGCAGCTGTCTTACTCTCCGCTCGGTTTGAAGCCAGTGCTGTAGTATATGCTGGTTTGTTGTTGGTATTCTTCTTGCTTCTTTGGGCGTTTTGGTCGACCTTTGAACTCTTGGCTACTCGTAATGCTGGTCAGGTTAGTGTTCAGTTTGCGGCTTTCTTGGTGGTAAGCATTATTGGTCTTTTGATTAACACTTTTATTGTCTCGTTTGCTTCTGCTTATTTAGTTGATTACGGCATTGCTGAGGATTTAGCTAAGAATATTGCTAAAATTGCCGCTAATGGTGTGTCATTGATTTGGAACTTTACAGGGTATAAATTGATAGTATTTCGACGGTAGCATATATTCATAAGAAGATAAAAATTTAAAATCAAAAAACACCCTTGCGGGTGTTTTTTCTGAGTCGGCAGATTTCTCTGAGACCAGGGTTGGTAAATATATTTTACCAATATGGGCCGCTTTGTCAAGTTTGGTGGACGGAAGGGGAATCGAACCCCTCCGACTCAGGTACCAACCCTGGTCATGCCACCAGGACTCCGCCCATTGGTAAATCATAAAGAAATGGAGTTCAAGAACACATAAAGTTTTTCCCAAGAATATGGGAAAAAACTTCGCGCAGTTAAGGATAAAATTGTGGTATAATTAAGCTAATATGGCTGTGTTTTATCAACAATATAGACCGCAGCGTTTTGCTGATGTAGTTGGACAAGAACCAATTGTTCAAACTCTCAAAAACGCAGCAGATAATAACGCTCTAGCGCATGCGTATTTGTTTACGGGAAGCCGTGGGGTAGGGAAGACAACCCTAGCTCGACTGTTGGCCAAGGCAGCTAATTGTCAGAAATTAGACAAGGGTGATCCATGTGGTAAATGCGATGTATGCATGGCTGTGGCTAATGGCTCATCTTTAGATATTATTGAAATTGATGCTGCCTCTCACACAGGAGTAGATAACGTTCGTGAATTCATAGAGCATGCCCAATTCCGTCCAACTACTATGGCGCGGAAAGTTTTTATTATCGATGAGGTGCATATGCTTTCCAAAGCAGCCTTTAATGCACTCTTGAAAACTTTAGAAGAGCCACCAGAGCATGTGATGTTCATTTTAGCAACAACAGATATAGAAAAAGTGCCGGCAACGATTGCTTCACGCACCCAACGGTTCGATTTTAAGCGCATTAATCCGGAGCAAATGACAGAGGCGCTAGCAGTAATTGCAAAACATCAAAAATTGAAATTACCCGAAGGAGTTATTGAGGCAGTCGTGGCACAAGCCGAAGGTAGTATGCGCGATGCACTTAGTCGGTTAAACATGGTTGCTTCGTTGGGTGAAAAAATTTCTTTAGCCGAGGCGGAAAATTTGCTTGGAGTAACCCCTCGTAGTTTGGTGCAAGAATTAGTGGGACACATTGTTAATCACAACTCTGGTAAGCTGCCGGAATTTTTCGAAGCAGCCTTAGCTAAAGGAGCTGATCCGCTCGTATTTAACCGCAGTATTCTAATTTATTTACGCCATTTATTGAGCGCCAAATTAACTGGCACAGTACCTGCGGAGTTAAAAGATGATGCAGGCTTTGCAGAGCAGGTAAATAATATTCAATTGCCGCAGTTGTTATTTACTGTGCGGTTGTTTTTGCGCTCGTATAAAGAGTTGGGATATGCGCCATCTCCGGAATTACCGCTCTTACTCGCTTCTATTGAAGCTAGTATGCAGGGACAAGGTAGTGGAAGTGAAGTAGTCGCTATGCAGACTCAAAAGCCTCAGTCAGCGCCAGCAAAAACAGTTGAGCCTACTAAATCTGTTGAAAAAGTGGTAGCGGTGACCCAAGAGCCTGCTGTTTTAGATACTCAAGATGCTCCGGACAGCGTTAGTATGGAAGAATTACAATCCTGGTGGCCAGAGGTTATTAATCGAGTGAAGATTCATAATAGTCCAATAGCAACTTTGCTCAAGAATTCACCAGTGACAGAAGTAGAAAATGGCCGAGTAACAGTGGCAGTAAAATACCTTTTCCATAAAGAACACTTAGATAATAAGAAACATTCCCAATTAGTAGTTCAGGCTATAAACGATGTCAGTGGGAAAAATTTACAATTTAAGTCGATTATTAAAAATAATTCCTTAGAACCGATAACTAATACCGTGGACGCCTTAAGTGATGCATTAAAGGTGTTTGGCGGCGAACTCGTAGAATAAAAATTTACTAAAATAATTTTAAAATTAAAATCAAATAAAACTAAAAACAAATGGATTTTACTAATACCCCACGCAAATATTTAATCGGCTTTATTTTGGTCATAGTACTAATTCTCGCTATGATCACTTCCCTTAACCCTGGGACGTTAATGTTCCGCGATCCGACAGATTACGATGCTCAGCGAAAAGTAGCAGAAGCTGAAGCTCAGCAATATAACGAACTGTTAGCGAGCCTGGAGCCAAACTATGAAGCTAGTCAGCAGTTGTTAGAGAAAATTGCCACTGAAGACATTGTTAAGAAGGAAGTTGAGACTGCTCTAAAAATTAACCAAAAAGTTACTATTCCTACGGTAGCAGACTCTGAGTTTACTATTGCCCCACGCGGTGACCGTCCAGCGATGGTAGATTACGTCACGCGCTTGGGTTCAATATTTGAAAATTATAATACCGAAACCGAGCTCGCTCGCAATCAGGTGTATGGAGATTCAGCAGATAGTAACCAAATTGTGGCAGCGCGTGCTAAAACCGAAAGACTGGCTCAGAACTTGCGTGGTCTGCCTGTTCCAGCAGAAGCTTTGCCTATCCAAAAAGCTTATCTTGTTGCGTACGACAGCTATGAATCTTTTTTGAATACCGCCGCAGAATATGCAAAGGGTATAAATCCTGAACCATGGGATGAAAACTATAACAACTACCGAGTGATAGATAATCGATTAGCTGTTGCAAATATAGAGCTCGACAAGCTCTCTAAAAAATACGCCTTGGATTTGCCTATGCCAGAAGATTTACTGGCTAATTCTAACCGCTCGGAAGGTTTCTCTATAGTTAAAACAGCGAATGCACAGATTGGAATAACTACCGTAATAGATATTAAAGCTGCTGCTGAGGTTGGTATACGAGCTGGGTTAGCACGGTCATTCGCTAAGTTCGCTACCACCATGCTCGACAAATTAGTCGGTCATATTGAGAAAAGTTTCGCAATTGCTAGCCAGCTGTATTACTCACAAGATCTTGGTCGTTACTACTCTGTCGAATATATGAAGAAGTTCGTGGCAGACCCGACAGAACAAGATATTATTCAAAAGTTTTTACCACAATATTTTTGTGTAAATCCAAAAGCTGGGGAATTAAAACAGATCTTTACTGCTAAGGCACGGGCGAATCAGGGCTCAGATATCGTAATTGACCCGAATGATCCGCAATTCTTAGACAAACTAGCTCGGCTTGGCGGTGACGCAAGGAATTATCCGCAGTGGTGGGAAGAATACTATACGACTTTAGCAGCACAAACCCAGCAAGCAGCCGAAGCTGCAGCAACGAAAGAAGTGCTTAGCCCAGGCTTAAAGTCTGGCCGCGATATAGTCACCGGACAAATTAATAAAACTATGTCATCAATATTTAACGTTCAGCAAGCAGCAATTTCTGGCAGCATTCAGCTTGGAACTAGTAATGCTGAAAATGTCGTAAGTCAGATTGTGGCGGGAATTGTTGAGAACATGGTTAACAAATTTGTGTTTACACCAATTTCTGGTGGCGCCTCCAGTGGCGGTGGAGGAATCGGTGTAATTGGTGAAAAGAACGTTTGTTTAAACACAGCCCAACTTAAACCAATTGTCTCCGTTCCAAGCACGCCAACTTTTTCGGGAAATTAAATCAATCTAAAAATAATTAATGAGAATTTTAGGAATAGACTACGGCAGTAAACGGGTAGGGTTGGCGATTTCTGATGAATCGCATACTCTGGCGCGAGAATTTGGCATTCAGTCGCCAGAGCAGTTTTGGAAAGAGATTGAAGGCTTAGTAGCAGAACAGGAGATCGAACGAATTATTATTGGCTTGCCTCTGAATATGTCTGGGGAGCCGACTGATTCAACTAGGCGTGTTCAAGAATTTTGCGATAAGCTCGAGGAAAAAGTCTCAATTCCTATTGAATATATGGACGAGCGACTTTCTAGTGTCATGGCTGGTAATTTGCCAGGCGGTAAAAAAGATATAGATAGCCTAGCTGCGCAAATCATCTTGCAGAACTATTTAGATCGCCAAAAACAGTAGCGCAAACAATTATTTTAACTTTCAATGTCAGAATTTAGACAAAATCCAATTACTAAACAGTGGGTACTCATCGCCCCGACCCGTTCTAAACGCCCGGAAGACTTTAAAACTTATAGCGTGATGGCTGGTTTGCCGGAGCTGGATTCAAAGTGTGTGTTTTGCCCAGGTAATGAAAATTTGAATCCGGATCTGTGTGATGATGTTTGTCGGATTCCTAACGACAATAATTGGCAGCTGCGTGTTATTCCTAATAAGTACCACGCCTTGGATCATAGCCCAGTGCTGTCTCAGCGCGAGTTTTACCAATCACGTGCAGGCTATGGTGACCATGAAGTAATCGTTACTAGAAAACATAACGAGCCAGTAGCGATGCAGTCGGCTCAGCTCATTGCTTTAACTTTGAAGAATTTCAAAGAACGAATTGAAATTTTAAGTCGTGATGAAAAAAATGCCTATGTTCAGGTTTTTCATAACCACGGGCGCGATGCTGGTGCATCGCTGGTACATCCGCATTACCAGATTCTCACTTCACCAATGGTGCCGCCACATATTCATTCTGAAATTTCTGGGGCGTACCATTATTATCAAAATCATGGTATATGTATTTACTGCGATATCATGGAAGAAGAAGCAAGGTTGGGAGAGCGTCTAGTGTATGAAGATGAACATTTTATGGTAGTTTCGGCTTATGCTTCACGCAAGCCGTTTGAGACTTGGATTTTACCTAAGCGACATACGGCACGGTATGAAGATATTTCTGAAGTCGAAATAACCCATCTGTCTCATGTCTTAAAACACGTCTTAGGGGCTTTGTATACTAAGTTATCTGATCCACCGCTTAATTTTTACATCCATACAATGCCAGTTAAGCGTGAGCGTACTACGATGCATGAAGAGGGGAGTTACCATTGGCACTTAACTATTTTCCCTCGCTTAACAATTTGGGCTGGGTTTGAGTATGCAACAGGTATTCCAGTTAATCCAGTAACTCCGGAAGAAACTGCCAAGTTTTTAAGAGGAGATTAAATTTACAAAATTTTAGAATAATTTTATGAGAAAACTAATAATCGGTAACTGGAAATTGAACCCAATGACAGTGCAGGAAGCTGTTGCGCTGGCTGCTCGGATAGAAATATCTACAATTAATGATGTAGTTATTTGCCCACCCCTGCCGTTTCTGGAGTCAATTGAATATCCACATGTAGGGGCACAAGATTGCTCCCCACATATAAAAGGCGCATACACAGGCGAAGTTTCACCAGCACAGTTAGCTAGTATGGGTATTAAATATTGTATTGTTGGCCATAGCGAACGTCGTGCTATGGGTGAAACTGACGAAATGGTGAATGCCAAAGTTAAATCTTTACTAGACTACAAAATTACTCCAGTGGTCTGTGTGGGTTTTGGCACGACTGTAAAAGAAGATACTTTGGAAGTTGCAGATGTTATTGGCGAACAGATTGCGCTAGCTTTAGAAGATGTCGATCCAACTAAAGTGGTTGTGGCCTATGAGCCGGTTTGGGCAATTGGTACCAAGAATGCCGCTACTGCAGAACATGCTGAACAAATCGCTTTATACATTACCACGAAACATGGGGTGAAGCGAGTATTGTATGGTGGTAGTGTGAATGGTAATAATGCAGAAGATTATTTGTCACAGCCCCACATTTCAGGGTTGCTAGTTGGTGGTGCTAGCTTGCTGCCGGATGATTTTAATAAAATTGTTGCACTGTAATTTTGAACTAAATATAATTTTCAAATTCTATGATATACATTGGTGCTGACCACGGCGGTTACAAAATGAAGGAGCAATTAAAAAAGTTTCTAAAAAAACAGAAGCTTGAGTT
Source organism: uncultured Candidatus Saccharibacteria bacterium (assembly GCA_964650345.1). GTDB lineage: Bacteria > Patescibacteriota > Doudnabacteria > UBA920 > UBA920 > UBA920. Next base: position 38,970 of record CAZYSI010000002.1, read on the forward strand.
CGTTGATGCTGGCGCCAAAAGTCTGAAGGCAGGGGATGACTACCCTGATTATGCAAAAATTGTAGGTAAAAAGGTGTCACAAAATCCAATGGCTAACTCAGGAATATTGATTTGCCGCAGCGGGCAGGGTGTTTGCATGGTCGCGAATAAGTTTGTTCACGTTCGCGCAGCTTTAGTTTGGAATACAAAAGAAGCTGAAATGTCACGCAAGGATGATATGTCCAATGTTTTATGTTTACCCTCAGATTATATTTCACAAAAAGATGCAGAAGCGATTGTAGATGTGTGGTTGAAGACTCCTTACTCGACGGAAGCGCGACATTTGAGAAGAGTAAAAAAAATCAGCGCCCTGGAGAAGTGATAATTAAAAAAATCTCTAACCACCGATTGTGATTTGAGATTTTTTGTGGGATAGAACTCTAGTTTTTATTCGTATGGGTCTGGATCAGTATTTAGCTCCTGACCGCAATCAGGGCAAAACCTGATAAAGTTGAGAAACTGGTTATTTCCGTCAAAGAGTGCAGGTTTTCCTTCTAAGGAACCGACACGTCGACGAATTTCGCCGCTTTCTGAATAGGGCGATGAGCAGTAGATGTAATGATAATCAGCGTGGCCGTTATTGGCCATATGGCCATAGGCCATTTGATCAGCATACAGGTACTCTTCCTCTGAATCGATAAACGCGTGGTGCGCGCAACAAGTTCTAATAGACATAGTAACCTCCGTGGTTTTTTATTCGAACTATTATATTATAGCATAAATAATTATATTTGTCAATAGGAACTGAAAAAGCCTCAAAAACATGATAATCCCAGCCATATTAGAAAAAACTTCGCATGGATTTGCGGAAAAAATAGCATTACTTGCTTCCCTGAAAAGTAAAGTAAAAACAATTCAGGTAGATTTTGCTGATGGTCTTTTTGTGCCCAACGAAACCATGGGTATTCACGATTTTGCTGAAATTGGGGATTTATCAAAGAAATACACTTGGGAAGCGCATCTTATGGTTATTAAGCCGCAAAACTTTGCTGACTATAAAACTGCTGGGTTTAATACAATAATTGTTCATTACGAATCTTTTGATAGCGAACAACAACTAGAAGATGCTCTAGAGGCAATAGCAAGACTTGGTCTTAAGCCAGTCATTGCTATTAACCCCCATACATCAGTGTCAGTGCTTCGCTATTTTACAGATACTATTAATCAATTTACGATTCTTTCAGTTGAGCCAGGAAGGCAAGGAAATCCATTTTTACGCGAAAGCATTGAACGAGTGAAAATGTTGAGAGAAATGGCCCCAAATGCTACAATTGAGGTAGATGGTGGGATAAATGTCAGCAATGCATCAGCCCTCCTAAACGCAGGCGCAGACTACCTTGCCGTAGGTAGCGCGCTGTTTGAAACAGAACACGTAAAACAAAACTTCGAACAAATTGAATCTGCAGGAACTACAATATAAGGCTAATGATATCCGTCAGGACATAGTTAGCATGCTTGTCGAGGCCGGCTCTGGTCACAGTGCCGGACCTTTAGGATTAGCAGACATTTTTACGGCCCTGTATTTTAAAGTGATGAAACACGATCCAACTCACCCGGAGTGGAATGGGCGTGATCGTTTGGTGTTGTCGTGCGGGCATACTTGCCCGGTGTTGTACGCATCTTTAGCAGAAGCTGGATATTTTCCAGTTGAAGAGCTGAAGACTTTGCGCAAGTTCGGTACTCGCTTGCATGGTCACCCACACAATTTGGCGTTGCCAGGAATTGAAACCAGTAGTGGTCCTTTAGGACAAGGAAGCAGTCAGGCTGTAGGTATGGCATTGGCGTTTCGTATGGACGGCCTCCGTAATCGTGTTTACCTGATTATGTCAGATGGCGAACAAAATGAAGGACAAATTTGGGAAGCGGTTATGCTAGCTGGTAAAGAGAAACTTCACAACCTCACTGCAATAATTGATCGTAACAATATTCAAATTGACGGTTTCACTGAAGACGTTATGCCATTAGAAAATTTGCGCGAAAAGTACGAAGCCTTTAACTGGCATGTCTTAGAGGTTGATGGGCATAACATAGATGCGATTATTAATGCCTATAAAGAAGCAGAAGCGATTTACGAAAAACCTACTGTTATTATTGCGCATACTATTCCCGGCAAAGGTGTAGATTTTATGGAAGGCCGGTATGAGTGGCATGGCAAGCCACCATCAAAAGAAGAAGCTAAAGTTGCGCTACAAGAATTGCGCACACTTGGTGGAAAAATTAAAAGTGAGCATGAGTAATTAACATCGAATATATGTCTGAATTAGAACTAAAACCAAATATAGAGAAAACCTCGCTGTCGAATTTGCAAGAGCAGCTAGATGCCTTAAAGTCTCAGCATGATCAGGAGAAGGGCCGAGAGAATGAGCGATACAAAGATCTGGTGCAAATGGCTGTAGAAATGGCTGGTGGGAACGTAAAATTGGCTCAAGCTACGGATCGCTCCTATCTTACATTTCCAAGTCTACCTGATGCGCATCGAAAATCCCTTTATGAATTTGAGATAAATCGCAAGCAGGAAATTGAGGATCGAACTTTAGATCTAAAGGCTAAGACGGAAAAGTTGGAGTCTGTAAAAAGTAATTTCCAGAGTTTGCAGGAGGCCGGAGCGCTTACTGAGGAGCAGTTACATCAATTCGAAGCTCAGATCCAGGAGGAAGAAGCAATTTTGGCTGGGGAGTCGGAAGCCATTAAAACTTTGGGTAGCACTTTGAAAGATGATTATAATGATTTAGCTGAAAAGTTTCGAAAAATTGAAACCAAGCAAGACAACATAGCTGCTAATCCAGGTGAATTTGCGATTGAAACGGTTTTGGAAATGAATAAAGACGATATGACAGAAGAACAGATTGCATCATTTAAAGCCGATGTAGAGCAGGTTTTAAAAGAGCAGCAAAACGAAGCTTGGGCAACGAAGCAGTTGGAAGAGAAAATGGAATTTCTTAAATTCGAAGAAGGTGTGGTCGAAGAGTTCGCCCAGCGCCTTTCTGCAATTAAAGCAAAGATTGAGGCGCATATGCCTGCTTTTGCGACTATTTCTCCGGACGTAAAAGTGCAGCTGGCGCCAGAGCTTAAAAGCCGGTTACAAGAACATCAAAAACAAATTGAGAAATTGCTTGGCAGTCTCTATATGACTAGCGGTAAAGCTAAAGATACAGAACAGCTTATAAGAGAGTTGAGGGCAATGTATGATCTTTATCGGGACCAATATTATGAAATTCATAACACTCTCATTAACTTTTTAAACGATGCTTCACATCAAGACCAAAATAAAGACGGCCAAGTTATGGGATTAGGGAGGGTAACATTAAGAGAAATTGGTGAAAGTGATAACAGTCTAACCTGGGTTAAACAGCCTAATTTACAAAATAAAGTTAGTGAGCTGAATGATCAAGCCAGAATTGTTCAAATGCGGGCAAAGGTATTGTCTAAGGAAATTAATTCCTATTGCAAAAAAACTCAAGAAGCAATGGAGGAATTTCGTAAGCAATTAGAAGGGTTGTGTGACTCTAAAATTAGAGAATACGCAGCTAAGTTAAACCAGCGCAGATAATTAACTTACTAATGTAAGTAGAAAATAAATGCTAAACCCTCAAGCAAAACTTAATCCAAAGATCGGGCAAGCCGACATTGAAGCAGTCCCCAGCAGAAATGGTTTTGGGGAAGCGCTTTTGCAATTGGGCGAGCATCATAAGGAAGTAGTGGCTTTAACAGGCGATTTAGCAGAAAGTACCCGTGTTCTAGAGTTTGCGCAGAAGTACCCAGATCGTTTTGTTGAGTGTGGTGTGGCCGAACAAAATATGATGGGCGTTGCAGCTGGAATGGCTTTGGCAGGTAAAACCCCTTTTGTATGCAGCTACGCTACTTTTAGTCCTGGACGAGCGTGGGATCAATTGCGTGTTTCTGTGGCGTACAGCAAGGCGAATGTAAAGGTTGCTGGTCACCACACTGGTCTTTCCGTAGGACCAGATGGCGCCACTCATCAAGCTTTAGAAGATATTGCTATTGTTCGTACATTACCTAACATGACAGTCTTAGTGCCGTGTGATTCAGTAGAAGCTCGTAAAACCACTCTCGCGCTTGGTGGTACAGCAGGGCCAGCCTACTTCCGACTAGGTCGGGAAAAAACTCCTGTAATTACCACTGAGGAAACTCCTTTTACAGTGGGTAAGGCGCAGGTACTAAAAGAAGGCACAGATGTCGCTGTAATTGGCTGTGGTCCAATTCTCTACAGCGGTCTTCTCGCAGCGATGGAACTCGAAAAAGAAAATATTAATGTCTTAGTTATAAACAACCATACAATCAAACCGATGGATACCGAAACAATTGTTTGGGCAGCAAAAATGACAGGCGCTGTAGTAACAATCGAAGAGCATCAGATTATGGGTGGTGCAGGCTCAGCCGTGGTTGAAGTATTAGCTCAAAGGCAACCAGTACCAGTAGAAATGGTTGGTATGCCAGACAGTTTTGGTGAAAGTGGCGACCCAGAGCAACTTCTTAGAAAATTTGGCATGGATAAGGACGCAATAAAAGCAGCTATTAAAAAAGTTCTAACTAGAAAGCAGAATCAATGAAAAAGCCTATGAAAAAAACTACACAAAAAACTAAAGCCATTAAAACTAAATATGACCTCATTTCTATTGGCGACCCAACCATAGATACGTTTTTGTTAATTCACGATGTAGAGGTGAAGCGGATTAAGGGCGAGTTGAAAGCGCTTATTAGCTGGGGCGATAAATTACCAGTGGACGATTATTATCGAACAGTGGCTGGTAATGCAGCAAACAACGCTGTTGGTAGCGCACGACTTGGTTTAAAAACTGCGTATTATGCAATTTTTGCCCATGATGCCGGTGGGCGGGAAATTTTGCACAAAATGCGCAAAGAAAAAGTTTCTGACGAGTATTTGAAAATTAATGATAAACATCCGACTAACGCATCAACGGTGTTGAGCTACCAAGGGGAGCGGACAATTTTTGTTTATCATGAACATCGTCGTTACAAACTTCCTAAATTAGCGCCAGCGAAGTGGGTGTATTTGACTAGTATGGCGT
>CAZYSI010000002.1:44069-46506 GCA_964650345.1 uncultured Candidatus Saccharibacteria bacterium
TCTGGATTTGAGGATATTTATAAAGATTTAGCAAAGTATCTAGATAGCACTGGGGCTAGATTGGCTTTTAATCCTGGTACTTTCCAGCTTCGCAAAGGCCCGGCTTTTAACAAAGCAATGCTTACGCGTACCAGTCTACTTTCTTTAAATAAAGAAGAAGCGCAAAGTTGGGTGGGTAATGTAGAAGATCCAGAAGAATTGTGTAAGAGGCTTATGAAATTGGGGCCGAAGTCAGTAGTGCTTACTGATGGTCGCCGAGGGGCATATAGTTACAGTGTAGGTGGGTATTATTACATTCCGGAGTTTCCTGGTCCTCGAGTAGAAGCCACTGGAGCGGGGGATGCATTTACTACAGCTTACGTGGCGGCTTTGGCTTACGATCTGGGTCATCAAGAGGCTCTGCGTTGGGGTCCGGTAAATGCCGGTAGTGTGGTGAAAACCATTGGTCCCCAGGCTGGATTACTTACTCGCAAGCAAATTGAAGGTAAGTTGTCTCGGATGAAGAAATATCAGCCCGTGGCTTTAACAGATGAACGTACTAAGTCCAAAGTTGCTGCTATGGTAGGAAAAAGAAAGGATTAAGATAATATCGTCAAAATTTTAGAAGATGCTAGTTCATATTAAAGAATTATTTAAGAACGACCCGAGTGGTAAAGATGTGGTAGGCAAATTTGCTTACCCGGCTTTTAATACTATGAATTTAGAAACCACTCTAGGAATTATTGCTGCAGCGGAAGAACTTAATACCCCGATAATTTTAGAGACCAGTGAAGGTGCTATTAAGTACGCTGGCCTCGAAACTATTTTTGAAATCATGGCTAGTTTAGCGATTAAAGCCAAAGTCCCAGTTGCTCTACATATGGATCACGGCAAAGACATGAATCAGCTGAAAGCTGGAATAGAGTTAGGCTACTCATCGGTGATGATAGACCATTCGGGTCTTTCATTTGATGAAAACGTGCGTGACACTAAAGCTATGGTGGAGTTTGCTAAAACTGAAGGCGCTTGGGTTCAGGGAGAGATAGGTAAAATTCGCGGCAGTGAAGACTGGGTTTCAGTAAGTGAAGCCGATGCATTACTAACCGAACCAGAGGAAGCAAAAAAGTTTTACGAAGCCACTGGTGTTAACACTCTGGCAGCAAGTTTTGGGACAATTCACGGGATTATCAAAATGAATGGGAAAGCTACGGCGCATGTTGATGTACAGCGAATCAAAGAGACTCATGATTTGGTAAATATACCTCTGGTGCTGCATGGTGCCAGTGGAGTGGCTGATGATGTAATTCAGCAAGCTATTGAGGCAGGGATTGCGATTATTAATATCGACACTGAGCTCCGCATAGGTTTTACTAAAGAGCTGCGGGTTTTTCTAGCCTCACACCCCGACGAAGTCGATCCGCGCAAATTCTTAAATCCAGCCATTGAGGGTGTAAAGCAGGCCGCTATGAAAAAAATAAAAACCTTTAAAACGCAGAATATTTTGTAAATATAGTATAATAATAGTATGCCAATACATGGAACAGGAATTAATAATCAGAATGTTCGATTAAGAATGCTTCTCATTATATTTGTGGGAATTTTAGCATTTGGGGCAGTAATGTATTGGCGCACCACACTCCTAGACCCAGACCGGTATCTAACTACTTCGCGCTACACTGAACGAGTTAATGGGGATTTACGCTCATCTAATTATCAAATTGAAGTTCAAGAATCTTCTCCAGCAGTAGAATAAAGACTTGCTAAAATAAAAATCGGTAACAGTAAATATAAATGACAAATAAAATTAAAGTAGCTATAAACGGCTTTGGTCGCATTGGTCGCCAGGCTTTTAAAATTGCGCTAGATTCGCACCCGGAAATAGAAGTTGTAGGAATTAACGACCTTACCAGTCCAGAAGTTTTGGCTCACCTGCTCAAGTACGACAGCAATTATGGTAAGTTTAAGCATGAAATTTCCGCTGACGAAACACACATTTTTGTAGATGGTAAGCAATATTTAGTAACTGCGGAAAAGGAGCCAAGTCTTTTACCTTGGAAAGATTTAGAAGTCGACGTGGTTTTAGAATGTACTGGTCGTTTTACTGACAGTGAAAAAGCAAGCGCACACCTGCAAGCCGGGGCAAAGCGCGTAATTATTTCCGCACCAGCCAAAGATGAAGGCATTACTCCGACTATTGTGCTAGCAGCAAATGAAGATCAATATACTGACCAAGCGGTAATTAGCAATGCGTCTTGCACAACTAATTGTATTACTCCTGTGACTGGGGTGCTAATGTCTAAGTTTGGAATCCAGAAAATAATGATGAGCACTATTCACAGTTATACCGCAGAGCAGAATTTAGTAGATGGCCCACCACCAGGAGGGAAGAGCAATGATCTTCGTCGTGCTCGTGCTGCTGCAGTAAATATTATTCCTACTTCAACAGGAGCAGCTATTT
>CAZYSI010000003.1:0-14422 GCA_964650345.1 uncultured Candidatus Saccharibacteria bacterium
GCTGAAGTAAAAAAGCAGATTATTTTAGCTAACTCTTTGTTAGATGACTTTTCGAATTTAACAAAGTCTTCCCCACAATGGTCGCGGGTTTTAGAAGCATTTGTGCAGCACGTTCCAAGTGGTGTGCGCGTAACTAACTTTATTGCCGATGTAGAAAAGAAGCAGATTACTATTGTTGGTTTTAGCCCGACTCGTGATGCCGTTATTGATTTGTATAACAACATTAATGCCGACAAAGAACACTTTAAAGATATTAACTATCCATTAGAAAATGTGGCCCAACCTACCAATGTGCAATTTACTTTTACCTTCACAATTGTTGATTCAGTATTGAGTGATACTCCAATTATTACCGAAACCAAGCCAGCAGTTAAGCCACCCAATAAATCTACAAAGTAGCCAGTTCAATGAAACAATTAACCTACAAAACTAAAATATTTCTAGCAATTGGGTTTTTAGTCGTGTTCATTGGTGGCATGTTTTTGTTCGGGTATGGAATAATAGCAAGCCGCAACCAAATAATTACCGATAAACTTTCTGAGAAAACTTTGGAATGGGAAGTATTGAAACGGGAGCAAGAAAGCTTTGAGAAAGGGAAAGTAGATTTAGCGGTTTTGGAAAAGGCTTCTTATCCACCAGAAGAGCTATTTAGCCGTGACACTAAATTGGTCAAAGAAATTCAACAACTAGAGTCCGCTGCCCAGCTTCATGGACTAGAGTTAGTTATTTCTATTAGTGGCACGGTTGAGTCTGCTATAAAGGCCGCAGGTACCAGAGGAGAGCTATTTGTAGTCCCGTACACCTTAACGCTGACAGGGGACTTTGCAAAGTCACTAATGTTTATTCAGAACATGGAGCACTTGCCATTTGTAACCCGTGCTCGCGAAATCAATATTACTTCTAATCCAGATACCGGTTCTTCAACAGTTATTTCCGCAGATTTTTTCATCAAGAAATAATAAGCAAAATATACCAACAATGAAACTCGCCATTGACTTCAAAAATCTTAATCCCTTAAAACTGATCCTTAGCAAAATCAGCATTATACTCTGGTTGTTTTTAGGACTAGTGCTTTTACTAGTGGTCTGGGTGGTATTTAGCGAAGTAGCGAAGATTAATCAGATTCAGACTGATCTATCTTCTGCTCAGAATAGAATTGTGCGAGTTAATATGGACAAATATAAGGAAGTTGAACAGCGGCTTAATGAAAACGCCAGTTTTTCTCCAAAAGTTATTCCTGGGACAGACGCTTTCTTGCCGCTTACGACAGAGTAGGGTGATTAAATCAGCCATTGATTTTAATCTCGGTTTTTGATATACTTTTCTTTGTATTACTGTAAGCTTTAAAGTTTTTAGGGTTGCTAGCTCAATGGTAGAGCATCGGCCTCTTAAGCCGCTGGTTCTGGGTTCGAGTCCCGGGCAACCCACCAACAATAGGAATATTTAAAACAGCGCACAGGCGCTGTTTTTTGTTTAGTTAAATTATTTATTAGGATTATGTCCTTGTTCGTAATATTTGTTCGCAAATTCATGTTGGGCAGGAGTACCTACTGGAAACCAGTGAGTGGCTTCCACTACTTTTACTGGCTGAGTTTTTGCTATGGTTACTAATGTGTGCGGTAGACTGTATTCTGTTTTATCATGAACCGTAATTTCTGCTAAAGGATTATTAAAAAAATCTTTGCTCAAAAAGTAAGCACCGCAGTTAATTAAAGTAGAGGTTTCATCAAAGTCAATTAGATCCATATTTGCTGTAACTTTCAAACCATTTTCTTGAGCCACGCTGCTTGGCCAAGCCAAAATACTAAGGGGGTACTCCATTAATCTTGCTAAGTCAGCTTTTGCATAGAGATCATCGCCGTTTATAGCTAAGAAGCTATTTTCTACCAAAGGCTTGGCTTGCAGAAGAGCATCACCAGTACCAAGCAGGTTCTCTTGGACAACATATTTAATTGGTTTCCCGTTCCAAGAATCCCCAAAATAATCTTTGATTTGATTTCCAAGATAACCAATAACAATAATTATTTCGGTTATGCTGTCTGGTAAACTTTCTAAGGTGTATTCCAAAAGTGGTTTGCCAGCAATGTCTATTAGTGGTTTTGGGTGGTGTTCAGTGAATGGACGGAGCCGCAGGCCTTTCCCTGCTGCTAGAATTACAGCTTGCATTTACTCTGTTGCTTAGGTGATTTATTGACAAAAATTCTCATTTTGACTAGAATAATGAATCGCTTTGGCGATATAATGATTGTGGTGAAATGAGCTTAAAGGAGGTTTGGAAATGTCGAGGAAACATGACAAGGTAACGTCTGCACCGATCGCAGTACCTTACCATATACCTGATCGTATTAAGGAGCCGGAGGATCGGCTCGCGTATGTTAAGCCGGGGTTTAGTCCCAAAGACGATCGTCCCAGCTGGGTAACTATCGTTGTGGTGTCGGTAATCATCATACTGGCCGTGCTCGGTATAATCAAGTATGTCCCGAGTGTTCCGAGCTAGGTTCTAACCGGCCGCGATGCATAAGCATCGTAATTTTTCCCGAGACGCTGAGCTTTCAGTTTAGCGTCTTTTTTCTTTGTAAATTCATGGTGCACCCGGCAGGACTCGAACCTGCGACCCCTTGTTCCGAAGACAAGTGCTCTAATCCACTGAGCTACAGGTGCGTAGTTTAGGGCCGAATATACTGCTCTATTTTAAGGGAATCGGCAAATAAATGCAATGGCCTTAAGCTTGATTCCGGCATTGAGCCTCTGTGTTATACTACAAAAGCTATGCTTACTTTATTGTTGGGAACTGACCTGCTTGCCAAAAAAAACCATATTAAGGCCGCGGCATCACAAAGAGGGGCGGAGATTGAAACTGTGTCGGGAGCCGAAGGGGTATTGAACTTGGGTTCACTGTTTGAACCACAGTTGTTTGGCGCGCCCAAAATTGTGGTGCTAGATAACCTGTGGAAGAAGTTGGATGATGAGCAAATTGCAAAACTGCTGCTGATGGCCGAAGACAAGTCTGCGACTGTGTTCGTTGTTGAGGAAAGTTTAGATAAGCGCAAGAGGGTTAATCAAGATTTTCTAAAGAATCCTAAAGTTGTAGTAGTTTTACTAGATGCGCCAATTGGTACCAGCGCTGCTACTAAGTGGATTAAAAATTTCGCTCAACAGACGGGTCTCAAAATTGACTCAACAGCTAGCTTGGCTTTGGCTCACGCGCTATTAATAGACGATGATTCTACTTTAGATGTGGCTAGAGCGGAAACTGAACTAGCAAAGCTGAGTGCGTACGCAAATGGCAAGAGCATTACCACAGAAATGGTAGAAAGTCTTATAGAAAAAGTTGCAGGGGTGGATATTTTTGAGCTCCTCAATGCGATTGCAGTGAAAAATAAACAACAAGCTTTAAAAATTTTAGATCAATACTTTAGTACTGAAGCGGCGGATGAGAAAACGAACGCGATTAAAGTTTCTGCTTTGCTTGCAGACCAATTCCGTAGTTTATTAATTGCAGCCGATGCTAACGCGCGCAGCATCCCCGATGCAAAAGTTTTGGAAATGACCAAATGGAAAAGTGGCCGCTTGTTTATGATGAAGAAACTTTGTCGTAACTTTACTGTTCAGCAACTACAGCAAGCACTCGCTAAGCTAGAGAATCTCGATAGGGAATTAAAGACTGGGTCAATGCCACCGCACGTGGTTTTGGATCTCATAATCGCCGATATGTAACCTATGGACAAATAGCATAAATTATGTTATAATATAATTAGATTAATAAACTAATCAGAAACAATAAACAAAATATGTTTAAATCTATCTTGAAAGCCACCTTTGCCGTGGCTATGATTGTCTCTATGGCAATCCCAACTACTGCTGTTGTGCAGGCCAGTAGCGGCCATAGCGGCTCTAGTATTAAAGCTTGTATTAAGCAGGCAAATGAAGACCGCAAACTTGCTCGTAAAGCTTTGAAAGAAAACCAGCGCGCAGTTAAGCAGGCTTTAAAAGATGCTCGCGGTGCCCGCAAAGATGCTATTAAACAAGCTGAGGCTGACGCTAAATTAGCCCGTAAGGCAGCAGATAAGGAATTTTTAGCTGCTTTAAAGGATACCACTGGCGATGCTCGCAAAGCGGTTATTGACCAGTACACAGCCAAACGTGTTCAGATCAAAGCCGATTTAAAAGCTGCAATTGAAGCAGCAAAACAGTCTTTAAAAGACACTGAATCTCAAACTAAGCTTGACCGCAAAGCCTTAAAAGAAAAAGAGAAAGAATTAAAGAAAGCCAAGAAGTCTTGTCACGATGATGATGACGACGATTCCAATGACGATGACGACCACGACGAAGATTTAGACGACGACTCAGGTAATTCTAATGATGATTAAATTGATCAATTAGAAATATTTAAAAACCGCCCCAATGGGCGGTTTTTAAATTAAGCACGTTTGTCTTTTTTCCGTTCGTTTAGGGTTAGGAATTTCTTACGAATACGAATCGATTTAGGAGTTACTTCTACGAGTTCGTCGGAGCCAATGTATTCAAGGGCGAAATCTAGAGTAATTTCTCGCGGTGGAGTTAAAATTATTCCTTCATCACTTCCAGAGGCGCGCATGTTAGTTAGCTTCTTACCTTTAGTAACATTAACTTCTAAGTCTTGATCTAAAGCGTTAATTCCTACTACCATTCCTTCGTAAACATCTGTTGCTGGTCCAATGAATAGTACGCCACGGCCTTGAGCATTGTTTAAGCCATAGGCAAGGGCAGTGCCGGTATCGGAGGCAATAATACTGCCATGTTCGTTGCTACGTAAATCTATTTCGTGAACTGGTTTGTAGCTGTCAAATAAGTTATTAATAATCGCTGTACCGCGGGTGCGAGTAAGAAGCAGGTTTTTTAAACCAATTAGACCACGAGTTGGAATAATATACTCAGCATGAATTTCTCCGGAGGAGTTGGTGTCCATGTGTTGTAGTTGTCCTCCGCGCTTGCCAACTTCCTCAATTACCACACCTTGATGCTCACTTGGCACATCAATGCTTAGGCTTTCGTAAGGTTCGAGTTTTTGACCATTCTCTTCATGGAAAATTACTTGAGGCTGCGAAACCTGCATTTCAAAGCCTTCTCGGCGCATAGTTTCTATTAACACACCTAAATGTAGCTCACCGCGCCCAGAAACCAAAAAGGCATCGCCGCTTTCAGTGGACTGCTCCACACGCAAAGCAACGTTAGTTTCTAATTCACGGTCTAGACGATCTTTAATTTGGCGGCTAGTCAGCAAAGTCCCTTCTCGGCCTGCAAATGGGGAGGTATTTACTCCGAACGTCATTTTAATAGTCGGCAGCTCAATTTCTACTGGTGGAATTTGGATTGGGTTAGTACTGTCTGCAATGGTGTCGCCAATGGAAATGTTGTCAAAGCCGCCAATAGCAACAATGTCACCAGCCTCTGCGCCTTCAACTTCTATAGGAGCCAGGCCTTCGTACATTTGCAGGGAACTAATTTTACCGCCAGTTTGTCTGCCATCACGGTCAATGCGCACAGCAGATTGAGCTTTCTTTACAGAGCCTGAGGTAATTTTGCCAACACCAATTTTACCTTTGTAGTTGTCGTAGCGAAGAGCAAGAATTAAAACAGCAAATGGATCTTCTGGGGCAACCTCCGGCGCTGGGATGTGTTCAATAATAGCTTCAAACACAGGCACAATATTGTGTTGCTCATTTGGTAAGGTTGCGCCTGCTCCCGCATTGCCTGTTATTGAATGCACAGCTTCCAAAACTGGAGCTAATTCAGTATGCGCTACGCCGTTAATACCTGAGGCATACAAAATAGGGAAGTCGAGTTGCTTGTCAGTGGCGTTTAAAGATACAAATAAATCAAAAGTTTTATTTATAACTTCATCTACTTGCGCTTCTGGCTTGTCGACTTTATTAATTACTACAATTGCTTGGTGGCCAAGTTCTAATGCTTTTTTCAAAACAAATTTGGTTTGAGGCATTGGGCCTTCTTTGGCGTCAACTAACAACAGAACACCGTCAGCCATTTTCAAAGTTCGTTCAACTTCACCACCAAAATCAGCGTGACCAGGAGTATCGACAATATTAATTTTTACATTGTTATAAACAACAGAGGCATTTTTAGCAGTAATAGTAATACCTCGTTCACGCTCTAAATCGCCGCTATCCATGATTAAATCCACATTCCCGTCTTTAACGGTATGCGTTTGTCTAAGCATGGCATCGACCAAAGTTGTTTTTCCGTGGTCAACGTGAGCGATTATAGCGATGTTGCGAATATTGTCTCGTTTCATAAATTAAATGTCTGGCAGCAATTGCGCCTTGGCGACATATAAAAATGCCGGATTCTTCCGGCAGGAACTTAACTTATATTAGAGGAAATCCATAAAAAAGTCAATCAATGAGCAAGTTATAGAATAAAAAACAGCGCCTTGGTGAAAGACGCTGCTAGCTGTAAGTTCCGGGTAGTATTACGCGGCGGATTGTTTCGATCCAACCAGCATTGTTTGAGCATCTCGGTCAAACACCAAAGATCGTAGCACAGGACAGAAATCGACTATGATTCTGTCTGAGTCTCGGATCTGGCGGGTATCGACCATTGAATTGAGAGGGTCAATTAGATGCTCGGCTATTGCTCGCTTGAGTTTGCGAGCTCCAAACTGGAGGTCTGTTCCTTCCCGCAAGATAAACTCGAGCGCTTCTTTGCTACAAGAAAGCGTGAAGGCGTTTTTCTCGAATCCTGCAACACGGGCTTGGAAGTGGCTAATCTCTAGCTGTAAGACCTGTCGAAGGTCTTCGTGGCTGAGACTTTGGAATACCGCAATCCGGTCCAGTCGGTTAATGAACTCCGGTGAGAAATGCTTTTTGGCCGCAAGCTTAGCGATCTCATAATTCTTGTTTTCAAGTTCGCGTTTGTTGCTGGCCAATTCGTTTTTCGGAGAAACGAAACCAATACTTTTCGAAATGTTTTCCGACATCTGTCTGGCTCCGAGATTCGAAGTGAAGACAATAATGGTATTCGAGAACACCATTTCTGTTCCATCTCCCAAGCCCAGCACCCCAGTATCTAGAACCCCGAGTAGGAGGTCACACAAGGCATAGTCTGCCTTCTCGATTTCATCAAAGAGCAGGATGCTAATCGGGTTTTCCTTGGTGCACCAGCGGTCTAAGTGTTCTTGGTTGAAAAACGTTCCATGGCCATGACCCAAGTAACCTGGCGGAGCACCAATCAATCGGCAAATTTCATGTTCTTGCTGAAATTCAGCACAATCGATTTTGGTAATTGCGTTAGGATTGTTGTGCAAAGCCTCTGCAACAGCACGAACCACATGGGTTTTTCCAACCCCTGTAGGACCCATGAACAAAAATACCCCTAAAGGTCGTTGGGTATCTCTTAATCCGGTACGAAAACTTTCGTAGGTCTTGGTTAGGTACCGAATTGGCCGTTCTTGCCCGACGACCAGGTTTTTGATTGTCTCAGAGAATTGGTTGACTTCATCCGACCTTAGATCGGGTTTAAGCCGAGTTCTTTCTTGGTCTGTAATCGTACTCAAGTCCATAAGTTCCTCCCTATAACATCAGAATCTTTTCATATTATATTTAAGGTTTTTAGATAATTCAACAGTTGGCTAATTTTTGCTATAATGAGAACAAATAAGATTTATATATGGCTCAATACAAACGTCTACAGACCATTAGCTTTTTGATTTTAATGCTCTTGGTTTTTATCCTAGTTATGGTGATGTTTCGTCCTTACGTGAACATTATTGCTTTAGCAATTATTTTAGCCATTCTATTTCGGCCGGTATATTTAAAACTACTCCCACAGGTTAAGTATCCAAGTGCCGCAGCCGGTCTAACTGTTTTGCTAATTTTATTAATTTTGCTGGTGCCGCTGTGGCTATTCGGTCAAATTATTTTTACCGAGATAGCTAATTTGTACGATCGTTACCGCGCTGGAGACTTTGTCCTCGATAGGGGACAATTAATTTCCAGTTTACCGACTCAGGTGCAAGATGTAGTGCAAAGCTTCACAGCAGATGTAAACGCTTTTATTGGTCGGATTAGTTCGCAAGCCTTTGCTTCGTTCTCGTCAATTATTTCTAACGTGGCTACTTTCTTTGTGGCGCTGTTCATGTTGTTCTTCATTGTTTATTACTTACTCCGTGATGGTAGTCAAATAAAAAAGGCGCTGATGGAAATTTCGCCAATGTCTTCTGCTCACGAAGATAAGCTCATGACTAAGATTGTTTGGGCTGTTAACGGTGTAGTTAAGGGCCAGTTCTTAGTAGCTTTAGCGCAAGGTATTGTAGCGACTATTGGGTTTATTATTTTTGGGGTCCCAGAGCCGTTTCTATGGGGTGTATTTACTGTTATTGCCGCATTAGTGCCAACAGTTGGTACGGCTATTTCTTTAGTCCCTGCCGTAATTTATTTGCTTGTCACTGGCAATACTCCGCAAGCCATTGGCTTAGCTATTTGGGGCGCGGCTGCAGTTGGTCTAATAGATAATTTCCTTGGCCCAAGATTTGTTAGTAGCCGCATTAATGTGCATCCGGTATTAGTGTTGCTAGCGGTGTTGGGAGGTATTCAGTTCTTCGGCATTTTAGGCTTCCTAATTGGTCCAATTGTTGTAGCAATCTTTATTGCTCTGTTGGAAATGTATCGCAGTGATTTTCGCGAGCAGATAGAAAAATAACTAAATAGTTAATTCGAGACTAAAACAAATGCCATTTGTATTTGCCACTTTATTAATATTAGCGCCACTCTATGTTTGGCGCTTTTCTGTTGATATAGCCGGTGGTATCTTACCGACTAATTTTTTGATGCTAGCCAGTTTCGTAGTCATCGGAATTGGGATTATTGAGTTTTTACGGCATGGCTCATTTACTAACTCTCTTAAAGAACTTCAAGAGAGCGTTTTGAGTTTGGGAAAACCATTTGTAGTTGGTTTGATCTTGGTAAAAATTGCTTGCCTGATTTCTTTGCTGGCTTTTGGGATAACTGGGGAGAAATTAGCTCAATTGGTAGTCTTGTATTTCCAGCCCCTAGTAATTTTTTTACTGATTCGTTATTTCTCTCAAAAAGATTCTCAAATTCTACAGCGTGTTATTCAGGGGGTGTATTGGATATTGTTTGCAGCTGGTGCTTTAGCCTTAGTGCAATACTTTACACTATGGACTTTACCTGAGGCGTGGTGGGGGAATAGTGCCGAGCCTAAGCGTGCTATTGCGTTTTTTGCCCACGCTAATGCCTATGCTTTGTTTGCCACCCCGCTGCTGGCGTGGTTAATCCCCGATGTAGTTAAACGTGCGCAAGCGTTCTGGGCTGCTATTAATAGAAGTGGCTGGGATTTAATATTTGTAGTTGCCTGGCTCGTGGGGTTGTTTGGATTGTTTTTTACGTTGTCGCGCGGGGCGTGGATGGCACTGCTCGCTGCTGCTGCTGTGTACGTTCTGCTTTCTGCTAACAAGAAAATGTTTATCTTTTTTTGTGGCGTGTTAATAGTTACTGGTATTGTTGTGGCGGCAGTGCCAAACCTTCGCTACCGAGTTATTTTGCCGTTCTATGGGGAGAAGTCAGCAGTGGCGCGTTTGAGTTTGTGGCAGACTGGCCAGAAAATGTTGACTGACCAAATACCTCAAAGTGTAATTTTAGGCAAAGGCGTTAATGGCTTTAGTGATAATTGGGATAAATTTAACACTGATGCCGGCCTAGAGCATTATAATTTTCCACATAACATTTTTCTAAATTTTTGGATTGATCTCGGTTTGCTTGGCCTTGCTGGTATGGTGGTTGTAATGGCTGTGGCAGTTTGGCGGGGAATTGTGAATAGAAAAAACCCCGTGGCTTTGGGGTTGCTTCTGTTTGTGGTTGCAATTGTTGTGCATGGCCTAATTGACATTCCTTATTTAAAGAATGACTTGGCCTTAGTGTTTTGGATGATATTCGCTCTTGGATTGTAACTGTGAACAAGGTTATTAAACACCAGTAATAACGTCAATGTTTGCCCCGATTGAATTAAGTCGCTCGGCTATTTCCTCGTACCCACGGCGGATAGAGTAAACATTGCGTAAAGTTGAGGTTCCTTCAGCTCCAAGCATGGCAATGAGAATAATCATCGCTGGTCTCAGTGCTGGCGGGCAAACTACTTGAGCGCCAGTCAGCTGAACCGGCCCTTCGATAAATGCCCGGTGTGGGTCAGCCAAATGAACCTTCGCTCCTAAGCGATTTAGTTCCGTAAAATATATTGCACGGTTTTCCCACATCCAGTCGTGAATTAAGGTTGTACCACTGGCGACATTGGCAATAGGTACAAAAAACGGCAGGTTGTCGGTGTTTATTCCTGGGTAAGGCAGTGGGTGAATTTTGTCTGTTAAAGCCCTTAGAGTAGATGGCAGAACAGTAATATCTACAAGTTGTGTAAAGCCGTTAGTTGCTGCGTAGGTGTTAGAAATTTTAAACTTTTGACCCATGGCTTTTAACTTCTCAATTTCCAGTCGTAAAAAATCTATCGGGCAACGAGTTATAGTGAGTTTGGAGTGAGTGACAATTGCTGCAGAAATAAACATCATCGACTCAATCGGGTCTTCGCTATTTTCGTAAGCAATTTTTTGATTAAATTTTTCTTTTCCAGTAACCACCAAAGTGGTACTGCCAACGCCTTCAATTTTCACGCCCAATTTTTGCAAGAAGAAACACACTTCTTGCACCTGATAGTTTGGTGGGCAGAATCGAATCGTAGTCTTTTGAGGTATTTGTGCGGCGAGCAGTAGAGTGTTAATTGCTGCGGTGTCGCTTGCTTCTAACATATTAATGTCGGCGCCAGCGAGTTTGTTGTGGCTTACTTCGTAATGTGTGTCAGTAGTTTTAATTTTTAGTCCTAACGCCTTCAAAGTTCCTTTGTGTGCGGCAATAGTTCGTTTACCCATTTTACAGCCACCGGAGTGGGGGACTGAAAATTTTTCTAGCTGTTTACCTAAAGCTCCGAATAAGTATAAACCAACGCGAATTTTGCGAAAGGCTGCTTCATTCATTTTGTGAAAAGTATATTTTTTCGGTGGGGTAATTTCTAAGGTATTTTTTTCGGTCCAACGAATTTTAACACCAATACTTTCAAAGGCTTCGGTCATGCGGTGTACTTCTTCTATTTGTGGGATGCCGCTAAGAGTGGTGGTGTTTTTGTTAATCAGCGCTGCAGCGATTAAACCAATCGCGCCATTTTTAGAATAGTTGGTTTGGATGGTGCCGTGGAGTTTGCGACCACCTTCAACTCGAAAGTCTACTGTGTCAGAGATAGAGACAATTTTGTGATCCAGAACTTCGCTAATTTTCGTTAGTTGTTCAAGAGTTAGATTTTGAGCACCTTTTTCCATGCGTGCCACTGCGCTTTGGGAAGTGGCTAGCGCACGGGCAAAGTCCCCTTGAGTAAGACCTCTTTGTTCACGCAAAGACTTTATAAAGTAGCCAATTTTGGCCTGATTAGTTCTTGTAGACATGGGTTGATTATATATCACATATGATATATTATGCAAGCATGTCAAATTTAAAGACTTTAGAATTTGTCGACTTAAAGCCGTACACTACTTTTCGTATGGGTAGCCTAGCTCGGTTTTTCATTGTAGTTAATAATACAGACGAGCTGCAGGGTGCATTTGCGTTTGCTGAAAGTAAAGGTTTGCCTGTATTTGTTTTGGGCGGTGGTTCGAATATTTTGTTGAGTGAGACCAAGATGTTTGAAGCTGTAGTTATAAAAATCGAAATGCCAGGCTTTAGTGTGCAAGCAGAAGATGAAAATTTTGTAACCGTTAAAGTTGGTGCTGGGGAGAATTGGGACTTAGTGGTGGCCAGAGTAGTGGACATGAACCTGTCTGGTATAGAGGCCTTGTCTGCTATCCCAGGCACTGCAGGTGCTACCCCGATTCAAAATGTCGGTGCCTATGGCCGTGAAATTAGCGACGTTCTAGTTTCACTGGAGGCGTATGAAATAGCGAGTAATCAATTGCGAACTATAACAACAGCTGAGTGTCAGTTTAAATATCGCGATAGTATATTTAAGAATGAGGCTAAGGGACAGTTTGTTATTTGCTCTATTAGCATTCAATTAAAAAAGCTTGCTGACAGCGAAGTGCCAAGTGTACCAGATTATCCAGGTGTAAAAAAATATTTTGATGAAAAGGGAATTGGACAACCGACGTTGCAGCAAATTCGTCAGGCTATAATAGATATTCGCGCTGTGAAATTACCAGATCCAAAACAGATTGCTTCTGTGGGATCTTTTTTCAAAAATCCGTTCGTGGACAAACAGCGCTACGAACAATTAAAAAAAGAATTCCCCAATATAATTGCGTTTGAAATGGAGAATGGAAGTTATAAAATTGGGGCTGGCTGGCTTTTGGAAACTTTGGGTTACAAAGGTAAACAAGTAGGCAAGCTACAGTTTTATCCCAGAAATGCGCTAGTTATAACTAACGTTGGCGGAGCTGGGTTTGAAGAGCTAAAATCTTTAGTAGAAGAAACTAAAACTAAAGTCTCAGAGAAATATGGGATTGAAATAGAAATGGAACCCTTGGTAATTTAGTTGCCCTCTACGCAAAGAATACACCTAAGTAGTATGGCCAAATTATTATAGCTAAGACACCTTTCCAAAAGCTGAGGTGCAGGAAGCCAATGGTAAATAGCCAGCCAATGAGCCATAGCGCTCCGGGGAAGGTATGATGTTCAACTTTGATTTTCATATTGTTGTTTTTAATAATTACATATTAAATATAACAAAAAACCGCCGTGAAGGCGATCGATTGCTGGGGTCGCATAGTGGAGGATGTCGCAACTGCAATATGGCAAAGTGCAACTAATTTTTGTCTTCCTTAATTTTTTGTTTTAGTAGATTACCTTGAGTATCTTTTTGGTAAATGTCTTTGATGTGTTTTGAGCTTAACTCTGCGATTGTTTTCCCGGTAGTTGAATCTATGGGGCGGTATGCAGCACCATGCTTATCACGAATCGTATGGCCTGTGACGGGGTTTTTCTCTCCCCTTGTATACATTGCCATTTCTGACTCCAAAATGTAATTGTTCTCTCCCTGTTTGCCATAATGATCGAGATTTGGTTCACCTTTGGCGAAAGAGGGGAAGGGAGTAGTTCTGCCTCCTATATCTATGTTGGTTCCTTTAACTATTTTGGACCGAGTACCTTCTATTGGACTACGTACCATATTTTTTTCTAAATAATCAGCGTATCCATTTTCATCTATCACCCGGTAGAAATTATTTTCATTCCATTGGGGGTTATCCTGTTGCACCCACTCTATTTTTCTTTCCGTTTCTTGTTTCAAAATTTTTGCTTGGGTGTCTAGCTCTTCGATATTGCTATCAAGTTTAAGCTCATCCTTGATACTTTCTATTCTTTGAGGGTCACCTAGCTCTAAAGAAGTTTCTATAGTAGAAATGTTTTCGTTTTGTTTTTCAAAATCTGCGGTTGACCTTTCTATTTCTTGTGTAATCTCCGCTTGGATTTCGTCAGCACCTTGCGGTACTTCTAAATTATTTTGTTCTGGCTGTTCTTTGTTTTCAATACCACGTTTTTGGGGAATTTCAGAATTCATATAGTAAAATTACTTTCTAAGTAAATCTTTTCTAAGAGCTTCAAGCTTTTTATCCTCAAGCTTTTTTCTGAATAATTTTATCAATGATTGCTTAGCCTTCTGAAGCACGCTCATTTTGATTCTGAATTCAGATTTAATTTGATTCAGTTTTGCGATTTTTTCTTTATCATCAGGCATGTAGTATTTCATTAAGTCACTAAAAGTATAGCACAAAACCGCGCTTTAGACGCGGTTCGTACAGAGTGGGGTCTCATAGTGGAGGATGTTCGCACTGCGGTTGTTAATTCTTCGGTTATTATTTAGCGGTAACCATACCACTTAAATATCCATGCAAGGTATATTTAGTTATTATCACAAAAGGTAGTTGAATGAGTAAAAGATTTATCAAAAGTAAATCTCCTGGAAATGCAAAATAGAAAAATAGTGTAGAAAAGCTGAGTGTATAAAAAATATTGAAAATTATATATCGAGTATTCGTAAAAGGTTTTTTCCAGTACGATCTAATCACCATCATTCCTAAGTCCCTTTTTTGTTTAGTAAAGACTAAGATCAATTCGTAAAGTAGAAAAGCGAAGATATTAATAAACTTCCACTTCAGACTAAATCCATAAATAAATAAAAAAGGAAACGTGATCAAAAGGATGAATACAACATTTATCACAGAAGCAAAAAATTTTTCTAACGCGGTTGTTATCTTATTCATAATTTAATTATACCATCTGCTTAGATGGCATAGTGAAGGATGCTCGTCCGAATCTGTTATAATTTAGGTAATAGTAAAAAATTAAATATATGTCACAACAAGACTATGGAGCTGGAT
>CAZYSI010000003.1:14432-25178 GCA_964650345.1 uncultured Candidatus Saccharibacteria bacterium
TGCCTCCTGAGCAAAGATTCGGAGATTTTGCAGCAAAATTTGAACAAATCACTACACGAGGAGATGGAACTTTGGAGTTAGGAGAAGAATTTCAGGTTGATGATATAGACTTTGGTTCGTCTTTAGAACATATCAAAATTCATCAAGAAGGCGATGTAGCGGGTAGTCAATTTAATGGAGAGATAATACAAGGTTCAGACGACCTAAAATATCTGTTAAAGAAAAGCTTACCGTCCAGCTTAAAATACGATCAATTCGGACGGGCAGAAATTACCTTAGAGTTTACAACGGAACAGCCAA
Organism: uncultured Candidatus Saccharibacteria bacterium; assembly: GCA_964650345.1. Lineage (GTDB taxonomy): Bacteria > Patescibacteriota > Doudnabacteria > UBA920 > UBA920 > UBA920. The sequence continues at coordinate 14,733 of CAZYSI010000003.1, forward strand.
TAGGATGGAGTGGAGTAAAAAGTTTGGATGAGATTAGAGAAGCTTTCTCGGAAGCGCAAATTGAACAAAAAGTAAGAATTCCTGGTGGGGAAGAAGATGTGGTAGATGGCATGGAAGGCGCTTGGTATCCTGAAACCGACAGAGATAGAAATATCATCATGGAAGGAGATAAAGTTAAAAACCCAAAAGCCAAGTTTGAACCTAAAGCTAATATCGCGAAAGTCCCAAAAGAAAGATTTCAGGATGTTTCTCAGACCGACAAAGTTACAGTAATTATCCAAAAGATAGAAGATAAGCCAACAGTACTGACCATGTTCCCCGGTGAGAACACTCCTGCTTATCCAACGAAGATTGATACAGAAGCTTATCAAGCTGATTCAACTGGAGATACAAAGGAAACAAAGTTTTGGAAAGAACATGCTTTTATTGAGGTGGTATAAAATTTAGTAATAAGTTCGATACTCCTGATTAGGTATGCAAAAAGCACGCAAATTCATGTGTGCTTTTTGCTGGGGTCACATAGTGAAAGATGTGGCAACTGAAGTTTACCAATCCAGTAGCTTTTCACTAATGCAGTAGGGGAGAACTTTCTCAGTTATGGAGGCAGGAAGTTTAATTCCTTCTTGCTCGTAATTTTTATCGATAAATTTATATTCTTCTAGTTCAGGGTCTTCAAAAATAATCGGTCCCTGAAGTTTAACGAGATAAGTTGACAGTTTAACTACAGCATTATCATGTGCTGCCGGTGCTTCGAAATCTCCAAGTTTTTTTTCAATCTCACCATCACATCCCATCTCTTCTTTGATTTCTCGGAGCAAAGCTTGTTGTTCAGTTTCACCTTCCTCAGGATGACCACCTAGGTTTGTCCAAATATCTTTGCCTTTTTTGCGAACCATTAAGAATTTATTGTTTTGTATTACTACCGCAGCTATTTTGTGAATTATTTCCATAGCATCACTATAACAAAAAACCGCCCTTAAGGCAATTTTTAAATGGGGTCGCATAGTGAAAGATGTGGCAACTGCAATAGTTGTCCGCTGTTGCAAGGTAAAGGAATTTTCCTTATAATGATGAATCCTATCATTCTGGGGGAAGTCCAGAATAAACAATCTATTGAGAGGAACTATGACAAAAGTAATCGTAGGTGGCGGGTTTCTTTCCTTTACTCTAAAAACTTTAATGGTTGCCATGAGGTTTTTGGAAAGAAACGAAGAAAAATCTGCAGGTGGCGGTACTCAAAATAATGGGGACTGGCGCAATATCTTCGAAGGGAAAAAGTTCGGTTTGAACAACATTTCCAATAACGCGGCAGTCGGCGATCCGAAAGGGACGTGCGTTATTCTCTCGGAGTTTCCAGAGAATAGCGCATGGGAATTAGAGCAAGATTACAAGACTGAAAATATTGATGTAACCGTATATCCGCCGTCAGGAGAGGATGTGGGATGGACCGTTTTTTGTAACGCTGATCAGCTCGCGTTTCGCTTTATGCCAATGCCAACTTAAGCCATGCGAATAACCTTAGCTTTATTGAGAAGCAAAATTTGGATGATAGCTCAAACATGCATTACTATCGTCCTTCTACAAAAAAGACACCAATATTAATTGGTGTCTTTTTGCTGGGGTGCTCGACGGGGCTCGAACCCGCGACATTTCGCGCCACAGGCGAATGCTCTACCAGCTGAGCTACGAGCACCATATTATTTTATGCTTAGCATAAAATTTTTCATCTCTACTTTATCACGATGTATTAACATATGACAATTCGGACATAACCATACCAAATTACTTAAATTGTTATTAGTACGATTCTTATCCAAATGGTGAACTATCAAAATTCGTTTATCATCATTCCCGCATCTTAAGCATTGTACTAAACCACCTCGCCTTAATAGTATGCTTCTATATGCATTAATTCCATTTTTCCAGGTAGGATGTTTGACTTCTGAGTAATGTTTATTCCGCCAAATAGTCTGACAACTTTTATTACAGAAAAAGTTCCCACTTTTTGAATGCCTAATATCCTTAGGGGTTTTCCTTATTTGTGCAAAGCAAGTTTTGCAAGATACGAAAAATCCAGTTCTTTGCCCTTCATATTTACAAGCGTTTGAGCAATATTTACCCCAGCCAATTTTAAGATGTCTGGGTTTAGCGTAAAACTTTGAGTTACAAATTGTACAGTCGGTGTAAGGCATGTATTAATTATGCCAAACTACCGATAAAATCTAGATAAAGTTTTGAAGATTTTTAAAGAACTAAAAACCCGCTTCACAGCGAGTTAATTTATTTCCATAATATCTGCTGTGTCAGATAGGGGAATTATAGCTTGTGTGCAGTTGAAAGTCAATTGTCCCTACACACAGTAATTTAATCTTCGTCTGAATAGGCTTTACGGCTAATGAAAAAGCCGCGACTGCTTTGAGACACTCTACGTAAAGTGGGTGAGGAGGTAGGTTTTCTTCCCCGTTGGTACTCTGACCATTTTTTACTTTTACCTCGTTTGTCCCTCTGAGATGAAGAAGCAGCTGAAGCAGAAGTTGGCCTGGTTGTTGGTCGTCTTGAAGCAGAACCACGTCGCTCTAAAGACGGCCGACCTCCAGAAGATGGACGAGGGGAACGAAATCCGTGCGACCTTGAACCGCGCGAGTCAGAATCACGCCGGGATGGTGGAGTTGCGGAGATGACTTTCTCCAATTTCGGCAAGGTAGCGACAGGTAAAGCTTTGCGAATAAGTTTTTCAATAACTTTTACGTCTCGGCGTTGGTCATGGGTAGCGAAGGAAATTGCGTGACCAGTCATACTAGCACGGCCAGTACGACCAATGCGGTGTACGTAATCTTCAGCTTGGTCTGGTAAATCGTAGTTAATGACGAGTTGAATGCCAGTAACATCTATACCACGGGCAGCAATATCTGTCGCTACTAATACGCGGTAAGAACCGAGCTTAAAACCTTTCAATGCTTCCAAGCGTTGGTTTAGTGAACGGTTAGAGTGAATTTCTGTAGCTGTAAAACCCATGTTACGAACATCGCGGGCAATTTTTTTTGCGCCATACTTGGTACGTGAAAATACTAGTACGCTACCACTGAACTTTGTTAGCAGTTGTTTCAGTAAAGATAGCTTCTCCCCGCGTTCTAAAAAGTAAATTTCTTGAGTGACAGATTTTACCGCACTTCCTGCTGGAGCAACTTCAATCCGTAAAGGAGTTTTCATGTAGGAATTCGCAATCTTTACAATTTCTGGTGGCATAGTTGCAGAGAACAAAAGCGTTTGGCGAGACTTTGGAACGTTCTCTAAAATTTTATTAATTTGTGGAGCAAAACCCATATCTAACATGCGGTCTGCTTCGTCCAAGACTAATACAGAGGTTTTAGAAAGGTTCACACTTTTTTGATCGAGATGGTCAATTAATCTACCGGGAGTTGCAATAATGATATGTGGATTTCGCTTTAACGCCGCTAGTTGACGACCAATGTTTTCTCCGCCAATTAAAATCGCTGTCTTTAAGCCAATGGAAGTGCCAATTTTCTTTAGAGTCTCGTTAACTTGTAGGGCTAGTTCTCTGGTAGGAAGCACAACTAAACCAGTCCCACGACTAGAGCCGCTAGATTGAGCTAATCTCTGAATCATTGGAATACCAAAAGCCAATGTCTTACCAGTTCCTGTTTGAGCGATACCCATTAAATCGGTGCCGGAAAGCGCTGCTGGAATAGATTGTTCTTGAATTGGAGTAGGGGTAACAAATTTATTTCGCTCTAAGATTTCTAGTAGCTTTGGTGCTATTCCTAAATCGCTAAATCTCGCTCCGCCATTACTATTCATATCGTTATTTGAATTTTTCATTTTTTAATTCTAACACAAATCTTCCATAAATGCAAGTTAATAGTAAGCAATAATAAAAGGAGTTGTATGATCAGTTAGTGATTTTAGTTGTGCCTAATATGATCAGTATAGAATTTCAAGTCCGCATCAACTTTTTTATGCGGGTTAAAAATATTCAAAGGATCAAATATAGCTTTAGCTTTTTTAAAAAGCTGGAAAACTTTATCGCCAAACATGAAGGGTAGAAATGTACCACGCACTAAACCGTCATTGTGTTCCGCTGTCATAGAGCCGTTATATTCTTTCACTAAGTGAAATACTTCATCACTCATCTGAATAATTTGTTTACGATGTTTTTCTTCAGACACATCCACCAGTGGGATTATATGGAAGTTGGCATCACCTGCATGTCCAGCAATGGTATATACAAAATCTTTGTATTTACTAAGAATGGCGTCTAGTTTAGGCATGAATTCTGGTAGCTGATCTGGATGGACTGCTATATCTTCAATAAATGGCGCGGAAATTTTGCGTGCGTTGTGTTGTCGTAATAAATTATAGCTTTCCCGGCGGATAGTCCAATATTTTTGCGACTCTTCATGGCTTTTGCAAATTCGTGTCGGGAGATTAAAGTGGTTTTCGATGTTACTTTGCGCTGCGGTTGCTTGCCTGGTAACAGTGTCTTCATCGTCTCCAGTAAATTCTGCTAACAGCACCAACTCTGGCAGCCCACCTTTGATAGTCATCCAAAGTTCCGGCAAGAACTCAATCAATAATCTCAGGCTTGAACCTTTCATTGCTTTGATAATATCTGGTAAGTAGCGCATTGCTAACCGGAACGTATGTTTGTCGAAAATTTCAAAACTTTCAGGGGACAATTCGTTTACGTGAGTGACTAGTTTGCCGAGCTGTTTTAAATCCTTGAGAAACAAAATTAGCAAGCGGCTATGGCGATGTACTGGCACGATTTTCCATTTGATACTAGTGATGATTCCTAAAGTCCCTTGTGAGCCCACGAATAACTTGGTAAGATCGAAAGTTTTTCCATCCCAAACATCCCACAGGTAATAACCAGAAGCATTTTTTGAGGTGGTTGGTTTTGCGGATTCAATTATTCGATAGTTTTCGGTGATGAGTTTGTAGGTTTCCCGATAGATTTCACCTTCGAAAGTTTGTAAAGCCATTTTAGCTTTGAGTTCAGATTCATTGAGTGGCTTGATAGTGTAAGTTTTGCCATCTGCCAGCACGACCTCAAGCTCTTCTACAAAGTCTATGGCTTGACCATATTTGAAAGTTTTCTCACCACCACAATTATTACCAACCATACCACCTACAGCCACCCAGGCTTTTGATACTGGGTAGGCAGGCATAATTCGGTTGCGGGCTGCTAACTTAACTTCTAAATCTCGGAACATTACACCGCTGTCGGTCTTTATAGTGGTGTCAGTTAGTTCGGAAATGGCATTAAAGTGCTTCGCTAGGTCGATGATAATTGAATCGTTAACACTGCCACCAGTCATATCTGTGCCGCCACCGCGGGGGGTGAGAGACAGGTTTGGCTGGTTTGCTTTGTTGTCAGTCACAAAATTAACTAACTCTTGGATATCGGTTACATCTTTAGGAAAAACAATCGCCTGTGGGGCAATCTTAAAAATGCTCGCATCGCGGCTGTAGTGTTCTATATCTGCTTCAGAAGTTGTAATTTCGCCTTTAAACTTTTGTTTCAGCGCAGTCAAATTCATACAGGTATTATATCAGATTAAATGTTATAATTTGATGGTTATGGCCACTAAACATTTTAAAACTCCGAAAGGCGCAGAACCTATTTCCGAACGGTTTACTGCTTGGGTTGGTTCGCCAACTTCAATTGCGGTGCACACTGCAGTGTTCATTGCGGCTTTTGCGTTGGTGATCTTTGGTGTGCCGTTTGATTCAGTGTTGCTAATTTTAACTACAGCCGTGTCTTTGGAAGCAATTTACTTAGCGTTGTTCATTCAGATGTCTGTGAACAAGAACACTAAGAGCTTGGCAGATGTTGAGGAGGATATTGAAGAGATTGCTGAAGACGTGGAGGAAATTGAAAAAGACATTGACGAGATCCAAGAGGACGTGGAAGAAATTGAAAAAGATATTGACGAGATCCAAGAGGATGTCGACGAAATTGAAAAAGACGGTGACGAAGACGACAAACACGATGTCGAAACCGATAAAGCTTTAGCCGCTTTGCAAGCTAACCTACAAAAAGTTATCGACGATTTACAAACCTTGAAAGATCAAAAGAAGTAAACACCCCTTGATTTATATGAAAAACTCAGTATAATATAGGCGGAAATCTTTTCTCAATTCAATTCTTGTGGAGGACTTTATGGCATCGTTTCCTATGGACAATTTGGAGAAGGCCTTTTATTTGCTTGATCAGCAAAGAAGGCTATGTGGTGATTCTTGCCCTTTGGGCAAGACGGGGAAGTATTGCGAACACACATTGCAATTCGTCGTCACCGTCAATTCGAAAGGTGAGTCAGTGGTGTGTTTTTGCGAGATGAAGCCAGATGTTTTGCCGACTAACGGCCAGCCCGTCAAAACCTTTTGGCGGAAAGTGGTTTTGGCTAGCGAGGCTCAGGAAAGGCTTTCGTCTCAGGCCCGGTGGAGTGAGGTTATGGAAGGACCGGTCTACACTAATTACGTTATTGTGACCACTGAATTCTTCAGAAAAAGTCGCGAGCAACTCGACAAACCTTTTAAGCTCGCTCCTCCCAATGCTGGGCAGGCGATTATGTCAGCCCCACTCAGGATTTTAGCGGCTGCCACGAACTAAATAGTGGTCTTTACTCGCTCGCTACCTGCTGACGCCATAGCGCGGAGTAGAGCCCGCCAGATTTTAGAAGCTCTTCATGGGTGCCTTGTTCAACTAAGGCGCCCTTTTCTAATACGTAAATAGTATCGGCATGCATTATAGTCGATAAGCGGTGTGCTATTAGTATGCGAATTAATTCCGGATGCTGTTGTTCAACATTTTTTATTGTTGAAGTAATTTGCTGCTCAGTAATTGAATCTAGTGAAGAAGTAGCTTCGTCGAAAATTAAAATATCTGGCTGGCGAAGCAGTGCCCGTGCTATGGCCAAGCGTTGTTTTTCACCTCCGGAAAGTTTTAACCCACCTTCGCCAATTTTAGTATCTAGACCTTTGTCGCCGCGCTCAATTAAACTTTCCGCGCTTGCTGCGCGTAAGGCTTCTACGCATTCTTCATCTGTAGCTTGTGGGCGGACAAATAATAGATTTTCACGAATCGTCCCGGCAAACAATTGTGTATCCTGTGCCACTAATCCAACGCGGTTTCTAAGCGCTACAAAGTCAATTTTGTGACCAGGAATATCATTAAATTTTATCTCACCAGCAGTTGGTTGGTACAAGCCGACTAGCATTTTTACAGTTGTAGATTTGCCGCTACCACTCGGACCAACAAAAGCAACAGTACTCCCAGATTTTATTTCTAGACTGATATTATTTAAGGCATCAGTGTTGCCGCTAGCATAACCGAAAGATACGGCATCGAAAGTAATGCGGTTAATTTTTTCCACTGCTGTTGGGTTTGCAGGTTGTGCTTCTTTGGGTTGAGCAAGAATTTCTTGAAGTTTTTCTAAGCTAGCTTTAGTTTCCTGGTAACTAGTCGATACATCACCAAGCATAGACAAAGGATTGAAAATAAAGAAGGAGTAAAGCATTAAACTGAAGAATTGCCCCAAGGTAATCTTGCGAGTAAATATTAGCCAGAGCATTAGTAGTAACAATCCCATGCGCAGGGCGTTAATTAGTGTGCCCTGAATAAAACTGTAAGTGCGGATCATGCGAACCTTTTTCAGCTCTAGCTTAAGAATTTGCTCGTTGGTTAAATTTAACCGGTTAATTTCTTGTCCTTCTAACCCCAAGCTCTTTACCAATTCAACATTGCGTAGAGTTTCGGTAGTGCTGCCAGCCAAGGCCTGAGTTTCAGTGATGATTTCGGTTTGCGCAGTTTTAATTTTTTGAGTAATCCAAAAAGTGATGAACCCTAAGAAGGGGATCATTAAAAAGTAAACCAGGGCAACACTCCAATGTACTGTGAGTGAATATACTAAAACAAAAATTACGCCGATTAAAGTAAAGAACAGAGTGTTAATAGCAACTTGGATCAGTTTTTGACTGTCATTGCGAGCAGATTGCAACTTCGAGAGAAATTCACCACTACGTTGGTCTTCGAATACAGAAAATGGTAAGGAAAAGGAGTGGGTAACGCTGTCATTGTAGAGTTTGGCGCCTAGTCGTTGCGTGATTACATTAGTGTAGTAGTCTTGAAAATTTTTAGCTAAACGAGATACTAAGGATACTCCTACAATTGCTAATAGCAATAGCCCAACACCACGAAAATAATCATTCGCGGTGAGTTCTGCAAACCGATTGGCGTACCTGTCTATTAGTAACCCGAAAATATATGGGTCTAAGAGAGAAAATATTTGGTTGATTGTTGCAAGTACCAATGCCCCAGCTAATAGGCTTTTATAGTTTTTGAGATAGCTCCAGAGTAATCGCATGTCAGATAGTGTTTAAAATTATTTCGAAACAATAATTATTTTTTTGTCAGTTAAGTTAACTTGATGTGCTACATGATCCCAATTCCCAGTGGCAGCGGCAATAGTTTGATAGTCGTACTGGTAGTTTTCGCCGCGCTTAGTGCCAGGGTCATTGGTCACAAAGCCCTTGTTATTGTAGCCGGTTATTACAAACATGTGATAGATCGGCCCAGGGGATTTGTAATACGGGTTGCCTAACATTTGGCCGTTGGCAGGAATAATTACTAGTTTGTTGGCAAGCAAAGCCTCCTTAATAACTGTTTCACTAATACCAACCACCTCTGGCTTTAAGCCGTAGTTTTCTTTAATCATTTGCCCAGCTTCTTCAGTGGTAATACTTAAGTGATAGCCAAATTCAGAATTTTGCCAATCAGTGAGTTTGGAGATTTCCTGTTCGACTAACTCTGGTGGTAGAGAAGTGATGTTATTAAAGTAGGCATGAGCCATAATTGCGCTGGCTTCTTCACAGCCTTCGTTGTGCAGCTCATCCCAGTTAGCTGTTGGGGCTTGGGGGGTAAAGGGGACTTTAATTTGCAGTGAAGGCGGTAATGGCGAACTTTGGTTTGAATTCGGCGGTGCTGCTATGTCGCTTGGACTGCTGTAAGTAACTTCTGCTGGCTGAAGAGTTTGTTTTTCCGGCCGGGTTTTTTGGTAAACATAAAAAGTACTGCCTCCAAGAACTAAAACAACCAGAATGAGTATTAATTTTTGAACTTTACTCATAGAATTTCGCCTCTGCTTACCAATTTGTATTCGCCAGAAGGGATGTCACCCAAAGACAGTTTGTTTATGCGTACGCGTTTCAAGTTATGTACTCCTAACCCTACAGCATTAAACATACGGCGGACCTGTCGTTTTTTTCCTTCGTGTACAGTAATGTAAATTTTCCCTGAGCGTTGGCGGATTTTTGCTGGGGAAGTGAGACCAGTAGAGAGCTCAATACCATCGCGCAGTTTTTCTAGTTGCGCTGGCTTTGGTACTACATCGGTTATAACTTCGTACTCTTTGTCATGTTCGTATTTTGGGTGTGCAAGTTGTTGGGTTAGGTCGCCGTCGTTAGTTAAAATGAGCAAACCTTCAGTGTCGTAGTCGAGGCGTCCGACATTGTGAACTTTGGTACGCAAATCTTCTGGTAATAGTGAGAAAACAGTTTTTCGACCGCGTGGGTCACGCTTGCTTACCACAACACCGCTTGGTTTGTTAAGAGCAATGTAAATTTTCTTCGCCCGCGCTTCGCCCGCAGCCTTCACTATCTTACCGTAAACTTTAACTTCATCTTTGTCAGGATCAACCTTGTCGCCGAGTTTGGCGCGGCGGCCATTAATGGAAACTTGCCCAGATTTAATAAACTCCTCAGCTTTGCGCCGAGAAGCAACGCCCTGCTCGCTTAAGAATTTTTGGACGCGTTCTATCATAACAGATGAGCTATTATAGCAGATTTTAGTTAATTTTTAGTGATTGGTAACTGGATGATGACTGTAGTGCCTTGGTTTTCCTCAGATTTTAACCAAAGTTTGCCACCGTGGAGCTCAACTATTTTTTGGGCAAAATACAGACCTAAGCCGGTTCCAGTAACTCCGGAATGCATAGCATTAGCCGCTCGATAGTAGCCATCAAAGATTTTTTTCTGATCTGCCTTAGGAATACCAATACCGTGGTCAGTAAAATTAAGCAAATAAGCATCTTTAGTTTGCTCTAATGAGACTTCAATACTAGATTCATCTTTTGAGTATTTAATAGAGTTGGAAAGAATATTGCTGAACACCCGTTTAATTTTTTCACGATCAGCATTTATAATGTGACTTCCAACAGGAATTTTTTCCATACTAATTTTTATACCACGTTCTTTGGCTGTTAACAGCTGTTGGTCTGCTACACTTTTCAAAAGATTAACAACATCGACTTGTTCAAGAATTAGCTGTGTTTGCTTGCCCCCAGTAATTGCCGAAGCATTTAAAATATCATTAATGTTACCCATTAAATTCCCAGCAGTACTTTTAATTTCTGCTAAGGTATTTAC
>CAZYSI010000003.1:25188-28461 GCA_964650345.1 uncultured Candidatus Saccharibacteria bacterium
GGGGAGTAAGGTTAGGCGCTTTACTAATACTGTCGAGTGCCCAAGTTATTCCATTTAGGGGTGATCGTAGTTCGTGCGAGGCAATAGAAACAAATTCAGACTTTAGTTCTACCATTTGTTGTTCGTGCTTGCTTATGCGTTGTCCTATGAACGCTAAAGCTAATAGCAACAAAGTAATTAATGCCGGCACAATAGTGTTAGTTGCTACGTAGCGTTGGTGGTGAGAGGCATCAACATCCATACCCACAACAGCCACAACTTGTTGAGTTTCTGGATCGATAATTGGAGCCAGTGCAGTAATCCAAGTACCCCAGCGGTCACTCGTCGGGCCGGTTACATTTGGTTGTTTGGTTTCAAACGCATCGGGGAATGATTGGTCTGCTTCGGGGTAAGGCTGTCCAGGAGGGGAGTAGTCTTCTGAATCAGGATCTTCTGAGTCAACAAAAAAGAAAAATTCTCCATTTTCTGACCTGCCTGTTAAATATACAAAACGTACATCTTCTTCTACGCTGCGAATTTTTATAAGCTTCGATTTTAGTGACAGGTAGGCTGGGTTTTCTAAATCATCCTCACTACCACTTAAGGAAGCAATTTCACTAGGGTCAATTGATGAAGCAATCGTTTGTGAGCCACGAGAGAGTGAATTTAGTCCTGATTGGTTAACAAATGAGTATACGTAGGCAGTTAACGATGCTCCAGCAATAAAGATAACTGCAATGAGCAGCGTAAAAAACCATTTGGAGCGAAAAATAATGTGCGTAGTAATTGGCATTGTTTTTTATGTTGATTTGTTTTTGATGTTTTCTGGTGGCCCCGGCAGGGATCGAACCTGCGACCTTAGGCTTAGAAGTCCTCTGCTCTAATCCAACTGAGCTACGGGGCCAAAATAATACTCTTGAATTATAACTTATTGAGGGTGATTATAGAAAGTGTTATACTTAAGACAAATAATTAAAATAAAAAACATGGATTCTAAGCAAACGAACTATTTTTTTGCAGCAATTGCCATAATTGCTGTGCTTGCCCTAGCTTGGGGCAATGTAGGAAAAACTACTCCAAAGTCAGATTTTTCCAATCAATCGGTAGTGGGTAATTCTTCTAAGAACAACTCACAGAATTCGAGCATTACTTATACAGATTCTAAATTTGGTTATCAATTAACTTTGCCGGCAATTTGGCGTGGGTATAAAGCAGTTAATATAACTGCCCCGAAAGAATTATTACAAGGCACTAGCGGACTTACTGAATTTTGTATTCCAACAACTGACCAGATATGGATGTCAGGGGATTGTCCTGATGGCTTCGCAGGAATATTCTCAGTTACTGCGTATACCCCAGCTCAATGGGCAGCAGCTAATAAGGAATCTACTCTTGGCGGACCTGGCTTAACTTTGTTAGGTAGAACTGCGAAATATTACTTTGCCTACTCTCACGGTAACGATGTTCCACTAGACATTATCGATAAAAATTTGAATGAAACAGCTATATTTGATAGCTTCAAGGCAATTGAATAACTAGATATTAGAAAAACGCCACAAGGCGTTTTTTTTTCTTTTTTGACTATTTTGAGGAAAATTAACTTGTTGACGCAAATAGCTGATTTTGTTAGAGTTAGCTATTCTATAAGCACAGGTCGGACTCTCCTTGGAAGGGATAGGAGCGCCTGACGCCCCAAATACAACTTATCAGGAGAAACTATGAAAACAGTTCGTATTGGAATCGTTTGTGGTTTAGGGGGCGCTTGTTGGTACTTTGGTCGCCCTTCAGTTCAGTTGGTTTCTAACCCCGATCGGTTTTTTGATCGGCGGGCTTACTTCCTACCTCATTCTCGATCTGCCTAGTGTGGCTAAGGCCGTTACGTATGCTTACAAAGCTGTGATGGAAGAAGCTTTCCCAGTCCTTCATCGGAAGATGCAACAGTGGTGGATAGAGCTTAAAATACTTGCACCTGGATTTGCAATCGGGGGATTGATATTCTCAATTTTTGCGGTTTGGGCTCCAGTGGCAAAGTACTTCTACGAACCATCCCGTATAACGTTGTTTGGTTTTTTGGCTCTTACTGTTGCGGTGGCAAGTGCGTTAATTGGAGCATTGGTATTTGTCTGCCTCGGAATTGTATTCTCCGATATGAATGGCGGCGAGTCTGAGGCAGACAAAAAAGTGAAAAAAGATCTCTCGGCTATTCCATTGAAGAAATGTGTGTTGCTTATTAATCCGGTAACAGGGTTTATGGCAGTAGCGCTCATTCCTCTAGCTTTAGCCGTCGCCGGGATCTACTTTCTCATTAAGGGCCTCAGCAAAATTCCATGGCGCAAGACAGTGTTAGCGATCGGCAAATTTTTCAGATTATTGTTCGTCGCGATCCATGGTGATGATCGTGTATTGTGCTTCTTCTATGCTGCTGTCGGCTCGATCGCTGGATACCTTTCTGGTCGTTTGTTGGTTGGCATTGTTATCGCCGCAATCTTTGGCATGATTACCCATGAAGCGACTAAGAAGCTTCGGTATAAGCTTGGCGTGCAGCCCAACTGATCAAACAACTGTTATTTTCTGCAGAGTAGTCGTTTATGGACGGCTACTTTTTTGTTATAAACAAAAAAACGCCCTGCGGCGGTTTTTAATTTTTCAAAGTAATATCAAAGATTTTGCGCTTGCTGGCCCGGCCGATAACCAATCTCACATCAGTCTTAGGAATTTTAAAGTATTCTGCTAAAAGTTTGGTAATGGCTTCATTAGACTTACCGTTAACTGGTTGGGCTTTAACCCAGACCTTGTAAGTCGGGGATTCTGCCTTGGTATCATTTAATGGTAGTTCAGGTTGAGAAACGCGCTCGATTTTATCTTGTTTTGCTTCGGCTTTCGCCAGTACAATAATCTTCATACGCGTTGTCCAATTTTCTGGTGCACCCGACAGGATTTGAACCTATGACCTCCCGCTCCGCAAGCGGACGCTCTATCCAGCTGAGCTACGGGTGCAAAACAAATATAATACCAACTGATTATACCGAAAAGTTATGGTTTGATCAAGTCTTTAACAACTTCCTCAACCTCATGAGAATTTTTTGTTTCGTAGAGCTTGGCTCGCAAATCAGCAGCACCAGGAAATTCAGTAACATAAGCTTTAAAATGACGCTTCATAATATCCCAATGTTTAATTCCTGCGAATTTTTCTTCATAGACTTTTGTGTGCTCTATGAGGACACGCATCCGTTCTTGTATGGATGGGGGAGATAGTTGTGTATCTAGATGAGCATTTGCAAATAACCAGGGATT
>CAZYSI010000003.1:28471-45273 GCA_964650345.1 uncultured Candidatus Saccharibacteria bacterium
ATGGCGCGGCCGAGCATAATACCGTCGCAATTTGTTTCAGTGGTTTTCAGTTTAGCTTCTGTAATATCTACCACATCTCCATTCCCTATAATAAGGGGACGGTTTTCTTCGGTTGTGTGCGCATGAATAAATTCTACTATTTCAGGCATCACTTCCCAATGAGCAGCCACTTTGGACATTTCTTTTCTGGTGCGCAGGTGGATAGCAATTGCTGCAGGCTGCGCTTCTAAAAGCTTGGCTATCCAATTTTGCCAATCAATTTTAGTGTCGCCGATGCGGATTTTAACAGATACCGGAATTGGCTGTCCGTCATTCTGTTTTGGATTTTCTTTTGCATAATCCTCAGCCGCCTTCTTACAAGACAGGATTAAGTCGCGTGCCAAATCAGGGGTGTGGAATAGACCAGCACATGAACCGCTTTTTACTGCATTCTTTTCTGGACAACCCATGTTTATATCGATACCGTCAAAACCTAGACTGGCTACCAGTTTGGTAGTTTCGTAAAACTTTTCTGTTTTACTACCGAAGACTTGAGCGACAATTGGGTGTTCTTGCTTAGAAAAATTTAAATAGTGCATTAGCTTGGGTCGACCAATGTCATTAGTTAATCCTTCCGTAGAAGCGAACTCAGTATAAAAAACATCAGGCTTACCATACTTGGCAATAATCTGACGAAAAGCTGCGTCCGTAACATCGTGCATAGGCGCGAGCGCGAAAATTGGTTTCGGTAAATTTTTCCAGAAGCCGTGGATCATGGGTAAAATTGTAGCCGATTTTACCTCTTGTGTCGACCTTTGAATTAACGTATAATTCATTGCTAGAAGCAATAAGGAGGTGTGAATATGCTACCTGTCGAACATATCCTGAGAAAAATGTGGATTCGGGTGCTAGGCTGGTCGATCATGTTTGTATTAATTCGCTTGCTGCCACCGCCACCGTCTACTTCATTTTTTGTCGTACTACTTGTTGTATGGTTAGTCCTCAATTTTTTAGCGCTCTATGGTGTTGTAAAATTCCTTTTGGCGATTATAGAAATACATGCTCATAGGGCGTTTTTAAGGTCCGTTTTTGGGATCTATACCTGGCAAACTACGGAAAGTTATTTGCCTTGGGTGTCTATACATCAAGATCGCGTAAACACAATCTTAGAAAATCTTTATCGGGAGACGAGGCGGAAACCATACAACGACCCTACTTGCAAAAAATATAGGCAAGCGGCCGCAATCGTACAATACTTTGGATTTACAGTTCCGAAATTCGAGCTTCAGAAATGAGGCTCTATTTTTTATTATGAAACTTTCTATGCACGTCGCGGAGCTGTGAGTTTGTGACGTGGGTATAGATTTGTGTAGTAGTAATAGAGGCGTGGCCGAGGAGTGTTTGTACGCTACGAATATCCGCACCGTTTTGTAGTAAGTCTGTAGCAAAGCTATGACGAAATGTATGCGGTGTGACTTTGTGCATTATTCCAGCTAGCGCAGCATATTTTTTTACTAGTCTTTGTACGCTGCGGGCAGTTAAGCCAGCGGCGTGGTGTTGATCGGACTTAGCTGACATGGCTTCCATTTGTTTCGTGACACTGTTGCCAATTTTGCTGTGGCTAACGAATAGGGCAGGGGAATTATCATCCCGTTTTTTTAAATACGTGCGCAAAAGTTTTGCTGCTTCTTCAGACATAAACACCAGTCGTAATTTGTCGCCCTTTCCACGTACAGTAAATTCACCGCGTTCGAAGTTAAGTTGGTTTTGTTTAAGTTGTACAAGCTCGGAAATACGCACGCCGCTGGAAAACAACAGTTCTAATATGGCGGCATCACGCAAACGAGCTAGTTCGTTATCTTCTGCCTTAACGGCATCTTTAATGCGCTGTACTTCATCGTTTGTCATTATTTCCACTTCACGCGCTGGATTCTTGGCTAATTCAATTTTTTCTGCAGACAAAGTGTCAATGTCGCGTTTGGCTAAATATTTCAAAAAAGCTCGTAGCGCGATAACATGATAGTTTTGCGTAACCAACTTCAGATTTTTGCCAGTGTTTTCATCGCTAATCCTATTTAAAAATAGGCGATAGGAGCGGACAGTATCTAAAGTAATATCCTCAGGGCGATTCAGTCCTTGGGATTTGGCAAAGGCCGCAAAGCGGGCGAGATAGTGGGCATAATTGCGAATCGTCAGCAAACTTTTATTTTTCTCGATTTCACAGTATTCCAAAAAGTCCTGGGCTAATTGCTCAATTTTGGTTTTCTTTTCTTTAATTTTAGTTTCGCTTTTTGTGTCCGGCATTTCTAAGATTTCTGAAGGCTATTAGGTTATTCAAGTATACACCTAAATTTGCGCGTCGTAAATTATTCGATTATGCGACACGGTGAAAAATTCAAAGAAAATAGGGTATAATTAAGTTATGGGAGAAAAAAATAAAGGGTTTAACCCTGAATCCACGGTTACAAATTACGAGGAAATCAAAGAAGAGTTTTTGAGGCCTTTCAGTGATGAGGAAATTAGCGAAGCAGCAAAGAGAATTCTTAATTTCAGAAGTTTAACTCCTCGCGCGGTTATTCACCGCCATTTGCATGACCATGATTATGCAGTTAACTTTTTGTATTTTAATCGTAGTAGTTTTTTGGAATTTCAGATTAGCGCAACAGAATCTGACTATCTAGCTAAATTGATTTTCGAAGAAAAAGATGTAGAACCAGGGCGGTGGAACTTAAGGCATCGCAATGTTAGTACTGGCGAGCTGCAAATTTCTGGTTCAGAGTTTTTACAACAAGCTGAAAATTGCATGGAAGCCTTGGCTGATAAACAGGCTATTAATTTAGGCCTTTTCGAGGCATCAACATCGCAGCTAAGCGTAGTTGAGTGGCTGGAAAAAAATGGGTATGAATTTTTTAGTAACAGTACCAAGAAAACTCTTGAAGATATTAAAAACAACCCTTCGGATTACGAGTTGTTCTATATATCTGATGGTGAGCATGAATATTTAGAAGAACCATTTTTATTTAAAAAATCTGAAGTTGACCCAGACCAGCTTACGCTTTTTATGGATCCGAGATACAACGATGGTCGTCATATCAAAATTTCTAACCCTCAAGTTTACAGTTTAAAAGGATTGATGCGTTTTCATCTAGAAAAATTGCCAGGAACAGACCTTGCCAAACCCTAACTTTTTCGCTATAATACTCACATAAATTAACCACGCAGCGGGAATATACTGCCCCTGTCGTGCAGACAAAGCGCAAACTCTGCGCAGAAAGGAAAGTATATGTTAAGCAAAAAAGAGAAAGACGCGATTATCAAGAAGTTCCAGACTCACAAAGATGACACTGGTTCCCCAGAAGTACAAGTCGCTGTTTTAACTAAAGAAATTGAGCAAGTTAGCGAACACTTGCAGGTTCATAAAAAAGATAACCACTCCCGCCGCGGGCTTCTAAAAATGGTTGGCAACCGCCGCCGCTTGCTTCGCTACTTGAAAGGTGAAGACCAGAAGCGCTACGAAAAAATCGTAGACAAGCTTAAATTGAAGAAAGATTCTAATTAATTTTTAGCAAGCCCTGCCAATTTCGGCGGGGCTTAATAACTGTTAAGAAGTTTATGGCAGAAGAAAACAAACCAGATATATTTTTAGATCCAGCAGAATTTGAAAAAGAGTGGATTAAAATTGCTGAACAAACCATTCAGGAGCTTATGGCTCATTCAGAAATAGAACAGATTAAACAGAGTGTTCGTTCTAAAGGGCATGTGGGTAATGAAGATCGTAACCAGTTCATCAATATTGTGAACGAAGTTAAATATGCGGTCATTCACAAAAAATTCGGTGAAGAAGGTACACCGGAATACAATGAGTTTGTTAGAGCTTGGCAGCGTTGGCATAAATTGAAAGCTACAGGCATGAACAAGCCGGAAAACATGTTCGAAGACAATATCCACCACTTGCTATTCGGCAGTACTCCGAACCCGGACGCATTTTTGAAAGATTTTGATGTAAATGCTTAGTGCATACTATTATTAACAATTAATTAATAATTAAGTTCTCTCTCAGGAACAAGTTCCAAGAGTGAAGTACTGGAGGGAAGAATATTTGTAAAGCAGATAGTCACGGTAAGCGCAGCCGCGAGCAGAAGCGAGCGGCGTGAGCACTGTCTGCGTGCAAATATTCTTTCCTTCATCCAGTGTTCCACTTTTGGTCGCTTGCCTCTGGAGAGTGAGCGAAAGGTATCTTAATGGATACAAAGAAAATTTCCGTAAAAATTGCGGATACAGACTGGCAGTTTGAAACTGGCAGTTTTGCCATGCAGGCCAATGGCGCTGTTATTGCCCGAGTAGGCGATACCATGGTTTTGGCCACTGCTGTAATGAAGGACCAGCCGCGCGACGGCATCGACTTCTTCCCTCTATTAGTAGATTACGAGGAACGGCTTTATGCTGCTGGAAAAATTAAAGGTAGTCGTTGGATGAAGCGCGAAGGACGCGCGACCGATGAAGCAATTCTTACTGGTCGGGTTATCGACCGCACACTTCGCCCGATGTTTCAAGAAAACATGCGCAACGACATTCAAGTGGTGACTACCATTCTATCTATCGATGGAGAAAATGATCCAGATATGGTGGCGGTCAATGCTGCGTCTATGGCTCTTCATATTTCTGACATCCCGTTTGACGGCCCAGTTGCTGGTGTACGCGTAGGTAAAGTTGATGGTCAATATATTGCTAACCCAAACAGCACTCAACGAGAAACTTCGACTATGGACTTAATTGTTTGTGGTACTGCTGAACATATTATTATGGTTGAAGCAGGTGCGCAGTTTGTACCAGAAAGCGATATTGTGGAAGGCATTAAATTTGCGCAAGCTCACTTGAAGACACTCTGCGATGCGCAGGTTGAATTCCGCAGTCAACTCGGCCTTGAAAAAACTACTAACATTGTATTGAAGGAAATTAACCCTGTTGTAATGGATGCTGTTAAAGCATTTGTCACAGATGACAAAATTGATTCTTCCGTTTACATTGCTAACAAAGCTGAGCGTGATGTTAAAATATTGCAATTAGAACTTGATGCCACTGAAGCAGTAATGACTGCTTTAGGAGATAACGCTACGGATATTGCCGTAGGTAAAGAAGTTCATAATGCGGTTGATAAACTTTTGAAAAAATACCAGCAGCGTCAAATTTTGGAGAAGGAACGTCGGGTTGATGGCCGCGCAATGAACGAAACTCGTAAAATTACCGCTGAAGTAGGGGTTATTCCTCGCGCTCATGGTAGTGCGTTGTTTACTCGCGGCGAAACCCAAGTCCTGACTGTTACTACTCTAGGTAGCAAGGGTGATGAGCAAATGCTAGACGGTATGGAAGACCCGTTTGAAGGCCGCAGCAAACGCTATATTCATCACTATAATTTCCCTGGTTTCAGTGTTGGTGAAGTGGCTCCAATTCGTGGCCCTGGCCGCCGTGAAGTTGGTCATGGCGCTTTAGCAGAACGCGCAGTTGAAGTAGCTCTTCCTCCTCAAGAAGAATTCCCATACACTATGCGCTTGGTTTCAGAAACTCTATCGAGCAATGGTTCGACTTCCATGGCTTCTACTTGCGGTTCGACTTTGAGTTTGATGGATGCCGGTGTACCTATTAAAACTATTATTGGCGGTGTGGCGATGGGTCTAGTTATGGACGAACAAAATCCTAATAACTTTAAAGTGCTAACCGACATTGCTGGTATTGAAGACTTTAATGGTCACATGGACTTTAAAGTAACTGGTAACGAAGAAGGTGTTACTGCACTTCAGCTTGATATTAAAGTTAAAGGCCTAACAGCAGAAATTTTGGCGCAAGCTTTGGAAGAAGCCAAGCCAGCTCGCATGCACATTATTTCTAAAATGAAAGAAGCGCTTTCTGCGCCTCGCCAAGATCTATCTCCGTATGCACCACGCATTACTAGCTTTATGATCGATCCAGAAAAGATCCGTGAAGTAATTGGTAGCGGTGGTAAGACCATTAACGGAATTATTGCCGAATGTCCTGGTGTGAAAATAGATATTGAAGATAATGGTTTGGTTATGGTTACTTCAACAGATGCAGTTGCAGCGGAAAAAGCTACTAAGATGATCCAAGATATTGTAAAGGAAGTAGAGCCAGGTGAAATTTATGAAGGCAAAGTTGTGAAGATTATGGACTTTGGTGCTTTCGTAGAAATTTTGCCCGGCAAAGACGGTATGGTGCACGTATCACAGTTAGCAAACTTCCGAGTGAATCATCCAGAAGATGTTGTAAAAGTAGGGGATACCTTAAAGGTGCAAGTTCAAGAAATTGATGAACAAGGCCGAATTAACTTAACTCACAAGCCTTTCGCTGGAGAGCCAACTCCGGAGCAGTTGGCAAAAGCAGAAGCAGGTGGATCTGGCGGTAGTCGAGGAGGATCAAGTGGCCGAAGTGGTGGAGGACGAAATTTCGGTAGTCGTGGTAATGACCATGGGTCACGGAATGGCGGTGATCGGCGTGGTAGTAGCGACCGTCGTCGTTTCTAAGTAAAAACTTATTAAATTCAAATATATTTTAACAGAGGCGCTTCACAGCGCCTCTTGACTTATTTACCTAAAGTTAGTATAATCTGAACAATCTGGAAATGGTTCCAGTAAAATTTTGAGTGAGGAATAGGTATGAGTGGAAGTGAAGAAAATGTCTCAATTTTTTGGGGTAGGATTTTTATTCTTACTTTTGTGTTGGCGTTTTTTGGCGCCGTTTTCTTAGGAACAGAAACTGACCCAGTTGAAACACAGAAGAGGTACGCGAAGGATTTCATCCGAAATTTAGTGGGGACAGAGACCGAGCAGACTCCAAACTCGCGTAATCGCTTTACAGTCTTTCAATCTGACTTGCAGTATGGCGCAGTCAAGTTGATTAACAGTGATGAGGTGACGCTAGAGTGCCGGTTCAAAAATCCGGAATCGTCGGTGCTTACAGCACTACGCGATCGCAAATACATATTTCGGCTTGAGTTTACAGATGATCTTCAAGTCGATAGTAATTGCGTAAGAACTAAAACTGGATACTTTCCCGACCCAAATGGGACTTTCCAGTACATCGTATTCGTGCCGATCGAATGAGATTGGCGCTTGGCTTCGTTGTCACGCTCTTACTATGGTGGCGGTGTATTTTTGCACCGCCATTTCTATTTATCTAAGCTTTAATTTTAGGTATAATACGTATCTATGCTAGAAAATTCTGAACAGTCATATTTCGAAATAACAAAAAAAGTTGATGGCACTCGTGCTCGCACGGGTGTTATTCATACTGCTCACGGCGATGTGCATACACCGCAGTTTTTACCAATTGGTACGAAAGGGACAATAAAAACTGTCACCAGTGAGGAAATAAAGTTTTGGGGAGCAACAATGGTGCTCGCAAATACCTATCATTTATGGCAGCGGCCTGGCGATGCGTTAATTTATAAAGCGGGTGGACTCCATAAATTTATGAATTGGAAAGGACCAATTTTTACAGACAGTGGTGGTTTCCAAGTTTATTCACTCGCAAAGATGCGCAAAGTTATGGAAGCAGGCGTACTATTTCAATTTGATTTAGATGGCAAACAAGAAATTTTATCACCAGAAAAATCAATCGACATTCAAGCGAACTTAGGCAGTGATATTTGTTTAATTTTAGATGACTTCCCGGGCTATCCATTTGAATATGAACGAAGTAAGGATTCAATCTAACTTACTAAGCGCTGGGCAGAACGAGCTGTAGCCGAGCATAAACGGATTATGGAACATGGCGATCCAGTGAACTTAGGTCAAAAGTTGTGGGGCATTGTTCAAGGGGCAAGTTTTCAAGATTTGCGTGAGCAGTCTGTTAAAAATATGGTAGAACTTGGTTTTGAAGGTTTTGCAATTGGCGGTGTTGCAGTTGGCGAGCCGCACGAAGAAATGATGAAAGCCGTTAGTTACGCTGTTCCGCATTTACCTGAAACCGCACCTAAACACTTACTTGGTGTTGGGACTCCTTTTGATATTGTGCAAGCGGTTGCCTTGGGGTGCGATACATTTGACTGCGTAATTCCAATGCGTGAAGCCCGTCACGGCCGTCTATATATATCTGCCCGTGACAATGACGGTAAAGAAGGGTATGAGACAATCGATATTAGACTTTCTAAATACACCGAAGATTTTACCCCGATTGACTCAACTTGTAATTGTTACGCCTGCGTGAATCATACCCGTGCCTATGTAAATCACTTAATTAAAAGTGGGGAGATGCTTGGCGCCAGACTTGCCACCATGCATAACCTTCGGTTCTATTTGAATTTAATGGAAAAAGTCCGTAATGCTATTCAGTACGACTATTTCCAACAAATGTTAACTGAGTTTAAAGATTTTACCCACAAAACCCAATAGAGTATAATATAGATGAAGCTAAGGAGTTTAGGAGGTAATATGAAACAGGAATTGGATAGCTTTGAAATTACATCAGATAGCGCTGAAGCGCACAACGAGAAGATTGATAACATTAGGTTTGGACTCCCCGAGGATCAGTACGCAATTTTTCGTGGGCATCTGCACGATGACGACCCGACTAAGTATGTCTCGACCGTAAAGATTTTTTCGGAATAACTATTTACTTCCTCTGGTAACGGCTCGCTCATTCCGCGGGCCGTTATTTTTTAAAGAAATTGGCAGAAAAACAACATAATTGCTATAATTTTCTTATGTCTAACTCAAATTTAGGTTCAGAACTAATGGATAAAATTGTGTCGCTAGCTAAGCGTCGTGGTTTTGTGTATCCTGGTTCGGAAATTTATGGCGGGCTGGCAAATTCATGGGATTACGGCCCGTTAGGTGTAGAGTTGAAAAATAATATCAAACAGTTGTGGTGGAAACGATTTGTGCAAGCCAGGCCGGATATGGTTGGAATTGACGCCGCTTTAGTAATGAACCCGAAAGTTTGGGAAGCCTCTGGGCATGTCGCTACTTTCTCTGACCCACTGGTAGAGTGTAAAGCTTGTCACGCGCGGTTCCGAGCAGATCAAATTGATTTGTCTGCGGCTTGTGACAATTGCAAAAAAAACGATGGCTTTTCTGAACCCAAGCAATTTAATTTGATGCTAAAAACTTTTCTTGGCCCTGCGGAAGAGCAAGCTAATATTGCCTATTTCCGTCCTGAGACTGCACAGGCCATGTTTGTACAATTTAAAAACATTCAGCAAACTTCACGGAAACAAATACCGTTTGGAATTGCTCAGATTGGTAAAGCGTTCCGCAATGAAATTACCCCTGGTAATTTTGTGTTTCGAACCCGCGAGTTTGAACAAATGGAAGTTGAGTATTTTATTCCTGTTCCGAACAACGATGAAGATTGGGGTAAATATTTTGAAGAATGGCGGCAGGTAATGGTGTCTTGGATGCAAAATGACTTGCAATTGAATATGGACAATGTCCATGAATTAGAAGTTCCCGATGAAGACCGGGCTCATTACAGTAAGCGTACAATAGATTTTGAATATGACTATCCTTTTGGAAGAAAAGAATTATACGG
This sequence comes from uncultured Candidatus Saccharibacteria bacterium, assembly GCA_964650345.1. Classification (GTDB taxonomy): domain Bacteria; phylum Patescibacteriota; class Doudnabacteria; order UBA920; family UBA920; genus UBA920. Next base: position 37,994 of record CAZYSI010000003.1, read on the forward strand.
CTTAGCTTATCGTGGGGATTTTGATCTCCAGAATCACATTAAAGCCAGCGGTGAAGATCTCAGCTATTTAGACCCGCAGACTAATGAAAAATATGTCCCTCATGTAATTGAACCGTCTTTAGGGGTTGATCGGTCCTTTCTAGCTGTGCTATTGGACCATTATAAAGAACAAGGCGAGGGCGATACTAAGCGAATTTGGTTATCTTTACCACCACAGCTAGCGCCGTACAAAGTCGCTGTGTTTCCATTACTAAAGAATAAGCCAGAGTTGGTAGAAAAGGCTCGTGCGATTTACGATGAACTTTCCAAGCAATTCATGGTGGCTTGGGATGACCGCGGTAATGTAGGCAAGCGCTACTACAGTCAAGATGAAATTGGTACACCTTTTGGTATTACCGTTGACTTTGATACTTTAGAAAATAACACCGTGACTGTTCGCCATCGCGATACTACCGAACAGGAACGAATAAAGGTCAGTGATTTAGCTACTTGGCTACAAGCTAAATTGTCTTAATGGCTAACCCTCGTATAAAAAAATTACAACAGCAGCTTGAAGCCCCGCTGTTAATTACTAATCACCAAGACCTCTTTTACTTAACAGGTTATTTTTTTGCTGATGGCGGTTACTTGTTAATTACTTCAAGCCAGTCTGTGTTACTTGGCGGTTATTTAGAAGACACTAAAGGACTTCAAACTGATTCGTTTAAAAATTTATCTAAATATTTAAAGAGGTCAAGTCATATATACATTGATGACAGCACTTCGTTGCGGGATTTAAAATTGGTAAAGAAATATGCACCCAAAATACAGCTAAAGGCAGTCACTAGTCCAGTTAAAGCTTTGCGTTTAATAAAGTCTGCAGATGAATTAATCAAAATGAAGCAAGCTTACGAAATTACTGCCAAAGTCTTTGGGCAGGTAAAGCGGCAGCTTAGAACTAAGGATTTTACTGAAATAGAATTAGCGCAATTTATTAGACTAGCTGGGCTAAAGTTAGGCGCTGACGACATTAGTTTCCCAGTAATAGTGGCTAGTGGGGCCAATGCCGCTATCCCACACCATGTCCCAACAAATAAAAAACTAAAGACAGGGGAAAGTATTATTCTAGATTTTGGCTTTAAAATCGATGGTTATTGCAGTGATTTCACCCGTACCGTGTTTATTAAAAGTGTTTCTAAGGAACTGCGAAAAATATATATTGCTGCAGAGCAAGCACAATGGTTGGGAATAACTGCAGTGCACGAGGGGGCGTCTGCAAAAGAAATTGACCTGACCGCAAGAAATTTCTTGCAAGCACAAGGCTATGGTAAATATTTCATTCACACCTTAGGTCACGGCACAGGTTTGGATGTTCATGAAAAACCAAACTTGCATCCGCATTCTTCGGATACATTAACTACCGGGATGGTATTTAGTATTGAACCAGGAATTTACATCCCAAGGGTTGGTGGTGTTAGGATTGAAGACTTAGTTTATGTTAAAAACAATAAAGCTAACTTGTTCTACAAAGTCTCAACCAAGCTAGAAGACATGATTATTAAATAGATAAAATGAAGTACCATAAACGAATATTAAAAAATGGCTTAACTATTATTGAAGTACCAGATAAGACGGCAGAAAGCGTGGTTGTTGATTTTTTTGTGAAGACAGGGAGTCGTAGTGAAACTGCAAAGGAAAATGGCATTTCACATTTCTTAGAGCACTTTTTATTTAAAGGGACGCAGAAATACCCAAACACCATGGCCATTACTGAATTAGTAGATGGCATTGGTGGGGAAATGAATGCCAACACAGGCAAGGAACATACCCAGTATTACATTAAGGCTCGCTACGTGCACTTGCCAGCTATCTTTGAAATTCTTACTGACATGATTCAAAACCCACTTCTAGACAAAGAAGAGCTGGAGCGTGAGAAGGGTGTAATCGTCGAAGAGATTAATATGTACAAAGATAACCCACGGATTAATGTTGGCAATATTCTAGAGGAAGAAATGTGGCGCGGCGATCCGCTAGGACGCGATGTTACCGGTACGTCCGACGTGGTTAAAAAGTTTACCCAAAAAATGTTTACTAGCTACATGAGCCGGAATTATCAGCCGGGAAATATTATTTTAGGAATTTCTGGAAAGTACGATCGACCGGCATTAAATAGGCTGATTACTAAATATTGGGCGAAATTGCCAGCAGCAAAATGGCAAAAGTGGCCACGGGTGAAGGACAACCAAAAGCAAGCGCGGGTAAAAATAGAGTTTAAAAAAACTGAGCAGGCGCACTTTAACTTTGGCTTTAAAGGTTATGATGTAAATCACAAGCGCAATGCAGCTACGACTGTCCTAGCTGCTATTCTGGGCGGTGGAATGAGTAGTCGGCTCTTTTCTGAAATCCGTGAACGTCGTGGCTTAGCTTATTATGTGCGTGCTGGTAATTCGCAGTACCAAGATACTGGCATGTTCGACATTAGTGCTGGTATTCGGGTTAGTAACATTGAAGAAGCCTTGAAAGTAACTTCCGAAATTTTGAAGGAGATTAAATCTATTCCCGTAACCGAACGCGAACTTAGTAAGGCCAAGGCGTACTTGAAAGGCCGAACAACATTATACTTGGAAGATAATCAAGCCCGTCTCGATTGGTATTTAGAACAAGCAGCGTTTAAGAAAACCATTCGAAGCCCGCAAGAAGTGTTTAAACAAATCGATGCAGTTACTAGCAACCAAGTTCGCAGTATTGCCCGTGATTTATTCCAACCGAGCAAAGCAACTTTAGCAATTATTGGTCCGTATAAAAGTGATAAGCAATTTTTAAAATTAATTAACAAATTCTAAATTTGTAATTATTCAGTATGGTCGAAAAAATAACTACCAAAAAAATCACCAAGAAGGCAGTGGTAAAAAAGAAATCGAAAATTTCTGCTGCTGTGGTAACCGCAGCTCAAAAAGCAACTATGCAGAAAGTCTTACAGCCCAAGTCGGGACAACCTTTAATTGGTTGCCATGTTTCTATTGCCGGTGGTTTGCAAAATGCACCGGCTCGCGCGGCGTTGCTCGAGTGCGAGACTTTTCAAATTTTTTCGCGGTCACCGCATGGGGGAGCGCCTGCGCCTATCACTCCAGAGCTTGCAGCTGAGTTCAAGCTTGAAATGGAAAACTCTGGGATTAAAACTTGGGTTATCCACGCACCATACATTTTAAATTTTGGCTCATCAAAGAACACTACATTTCATGGCTCAGTAAATTTAGTCCGTACCGACTTAGAACGTGGCAGTCAGCTTGGGGCTAAATACGTTATGTTTCATCCGGGCAGTTTTAAGGATCTAGGAGAAAAGGATGGGATGAAACAAGCTCAGAGTGGCTTAAAGAAGGTTTTAGATGGCTACAAAGGCACTACTGAGCTGCTAATCGAGATTTCAGCGGGTGCTGGTAGTATAATTGGCGATACTTTTGAGGAAATTGCTGAGCTAATGGATCCAATTAAGAAAACCCCAGGTTTTGGTGGTGTTTGTTTTGACACTCAACATGCCTATGGTAGTGGTTATGATTTGCGCGATGCAGTAGCGGTTAAGAAAACCTTCGATCAATTCGATAAAATCATTGGTCTCAACTACTTGCGTATGAGTCATTTTAACGATTCTAAGGTCGACTTAGGTTCACACCGCGATCGACATGAGCATATTAATGAAGGACAGATCGGTTCCAAAGGGTTTTTGGCAATTTTTGAATATTTCAAGCAAAAAAAGTTGGCCATTCCCTTGATCTTGGAAACTGAGCATGATAAGGTTGAAACAGACATTAAATTACTAAAGGCTTTACGCGCTAAAGCCTGGAAATAAAGGAACAAAAATTATGGCTTGGTTCTCTACGCCAGAAACCGGATCCAGAAATCCAGAATACGACTTTAGTAAAGAAACGATTACTAAAGGCGCTCGTGAGAATATTGCAAATATTGAGGCTAGTAAATCAGATATGCAGGCGCGTCAATATGATTTTGAAACTGGTCGCCAAATCCATGTGGATATGATGGCAGCTGCTGGGGCTGCAGATCAGGAAGAAGGCAAATAATATGGACGAAAAAATTCAAAAGATAGTCGGTTTAATTCAACAGTCAGATTTAGACCAGACTATTAAGGATATTTTGATACGTGATTTACAGACTGAAGGCCTTACAGATTTTTTAAGAGAACAGATTAAGGCCTACTGCTTAGAAAACATTAAATTATACGACGAAAAGATTGCCGAGGCTCGTAAGGCTTTGGAAGAATCTCAAGTGAATGAAAATCCAGTCTAACGTGGCTGGATTTTTGTTTTGTAGTATACTTAAGGCATGAATTTTCAACTAGATTATTCAACTAAAGTCATTCTGAGGGTGGTAGCAGTTTTGCTAGCGTTGGCTTTTTTGTGGGTAGTTAGGGATATAGTCGTGGTAATTTTGTTGTCCTTGGTTTTGGCTTCAGCTATGGAGCCTATGGTAGATTATCTAAATCATCGTAAGATTCCACGTTCGGTCAGTGTATTGGGGGCGTATTTAATTGTCATAGCCATCGCTGGGGGAATTGTTTCCCTAATGGCGCCTCTAGTTGTTGAACAGTTTCGAGTACTCTCAGCGAACTTGCCTCAGTATGCGATTGAAATTCAGGCCCGCTATCCAAATTTAACCGCCCTGTTCGGTGGTGCCGACATTAGCACCATAGTTAACACATTAGTATCTGGTGGAGGGTCGGAAAGTATTTTTAACCGCACAGTAGGATTTTTTAATGGGGTTTTTGCAGCAATTTCAGTCCTAGTGATTTCATTTTACTTAGTAGCTGCTGACCGTGGCATGAAGCACTTTATTCATGATCTCGTACCAACCGCACAGCAGACAGTGGTCATGAATCTCATTCAAAAGATTCAACGCAAAATGGGTATGTGGGTAGTTGGTCAATTAATTTTGAGTGTATTTATTTTCTTGCTGACATATATTGGCCTATCTATTTTAGGGGTAAAGTATGCTCTATTTTTAGCATTGCTAGCTGGCTTGCTAGAAGTGGTGCCATATGTTGGACCATTTTTGTCTGCGATCCCTGCAGTGTTTTTTGCGCTTATTCAAAGTCCAGCGTTAGTAGTCGGGGTGATTATTTTGTATATCATCATTCAGAAAACAGAAGGGTATGTGTTAGTGCCGAAAGTAATGGAAAAGACTGTGGGGACTTCGCCTTTGGTCGTATTACTAGCGCTATTAATTGGTTTTAAACTAGCGGGTGTACTGGGATTGCTTCTGGCTGTGCCGCTAGCTGGGGCTGTAACTGTAGTAATTGCTGAGTTATTCCATGAAAAGACTGGCGAGCCAGCACAAGCCATGACTCCTCAACCCGATGTTTAATAGGATTTTTAGTAATTTGTGAGACCAGTCTAAACTGGTTATAATAAAAGGGCTCGAATAGAGCTTTTATTTATACAAAAACATGGCAGAAATTGAGAAAAAATATTACATAACCACGGCGATTGACTACATTAATGGCAAGCCGCACATTGGCCATTCGTATGAAAAAGTTGCAGCCGATTGTCTAGCGCGTCACTACCGCCGTAAGTTTGGTACAGATAACGTCTTGTTTGTTACTGGTACCGACGAACACGGTGCAAAGATTGCTGAGTACGCAATAGAGTCGCAGTTGTCGTTGCAGGAATTTGCGGATCAAACTTCGGCGCTCTTCAAAGTGGCTTGGGATAATCTCAATGTTTCTTACAACCGCTTCATTCGTACCACAGATAGCGACCACGTAAAAGTCGTGGAAGATATTGTTACTAAAATTAAAGACAACGGTTATTTGTATGAAGGGGATTATGAAGGTTTGTACTGCGTTGGCCACGAAGCATTTTTAACAGAAAAAGATTTGGTTGATGGCCTGTGCCCAGATCATAAAAAAGCCCCACAGTTGATTAAAGAAAAAAACTGGTTCTTTAAAGTCTCCGAGTTTACTCAGGTGATTAAAGCGAAAATTGAGTCTGGAGAATTTGTTGTTCATCCTGTGGCGGCTAAAAAAGAAATTCTCAGCATGCTTGACGAAGGCTTTAATGACATTGCTGTTACTCGGCCGAATGTGAAGTGGGGAATCCCAGTACCTTGGGACAATAACCAAACTATTTATGTTTGGGTTGATGCCTTAATAAACTATTATACTGCAGCTCTTAGTGCTGGCAACGAGTTTTGGCCAGCTGATGCGCATTTAATCGGTCCAGATATTGCTAAGTTCCACTGTATTATTTGGCCAGCGCTACTATTGGCGGCAGATCTGCCAATTCCTAAGAGTGTGGCTGTACATGGCTTTTTGACTTTGAATAATAGTAAACTTTCCAAAACTACAGGCAACATTGTTGATCCGAATGAGTGGGTGGAGAAGTACGGCGTAGATGCTGTGCGCTATTTCTTGCTGCGAGAAGTGCCGTTCGATTCGCATGGTGACGTAAGTGAAGAAAAGTTGCGCGCTCGTTATGAAGGCGACTTAGCTAATGGTTTGGGTAATTTAGTTAGCCGCGTGACAACTCTGGTAGAGAAATATTTAGGTGGTGTTATTCCTCAAGGGACTTTACCTGATCATGAAGTTCCGGAAAACAATAATGATATTGATGCTTTAATTGAAGGCTATCGTTTTCATGAAGCGTTGGCAGAGATTTGGAAAGAAGTTGCACGGGCGAATAAAATTGTTGACGAAACAAAGTTGTGGGAATTAGGTAAAACAGATCTTGATGAATTTGCGCGAGTGGCCAAAGAAGTTTTGGTTATTATAGAAGAAGTAGCAGAGCAGTTACTGCCATTCATTCCAACTTCTGCGCAAAAGATTTTAGATTCACTACGAGTTGAAAAAATTACTAAAGGGGAACCATTGTTTCCAAGGGTTGAATAGTAAATTTTCAAAATGAAATATATCGACACACATACCCATGTAAATCTGCGCGCGTTTCGCGATGATGCCGTTGAAGCAATTCAGCGGTCTTTAGATGCAGGCGTTGCTGTAGTGAATGTCGGTACCCAGATAGATACCAGTCGTGAGGCCGTGAATTTGTTAGAGAAGTTCGACAAAAATGTTTATGCTGTAATTGGTCTACACCCAACTCATACCTATGCACACGATTACGAAGACGAGGAAGAGGTGAAATTCAAAACTAGGGAAGAAAGTTTTAACTCAGATTTGTACGATGAATTAGTAAAGCACGAGCGCGTGGTGGGAATTGGTGAATGTGGTTTGGATTATTATCGTTTGCCGGCAGACCGCGACCATGAAGAAATAAAACAGTTACAGCGAGTAG
>CAZYSI010000004.1:0-19103 GCA_964650345.1 uncultured Candidatus Saccharibacteria bacterium
AATGTAGTAGACATCAGAAAAGAAAGCCATTCTGCAAAAGCGTCGAGCCAAAGACCAGTATTCAACTCACTAATAGATGACATTCGAGCTGAGAAATTTAACGGACTGCTCACATGGGCACCAGATAGATTATCAAGAAATGCTGGAGACCTTGGATCACTAGTAGATTTAATGGATCAAAAACTACTTCATGAAATTCGCACTAATGGGCAGAGGTTCACGAATAATCCAAATGAGAAATTCTTGCTAATGATCCTATGTAGTCAGGCAAAGTTAGAGAACGATAATAAAAGTATAAATGTTAAGCGAGGCTTAAAGGCAAAAATTGAAATGGGCTTGAGACCAGGTATGGCACCAACAGGATATTTAAACGAACATAGGACTGACCGCAAAGGATATGTTCAAGTAGATACGCAAAGAGCTCCAACTATTATCAAAATGTTTGAGAAAGTTGCATACGAAGGATGGACAGGACGACAAATATATCACTGGCTAAAGCACGAGTTAAGATTTACGACAAAAAATAATAAAGCCTTAGCCTTGAGTAATGTATATAGTATTCTCAAGAACAGTTTCTACTACGGAGAGGTTGAATACCCTAAAGGAAGTGGTAAATGGCATAAAGGGCAACATAAAGCTTTAGTGAGTAAAGAGCTTTGGCAAAAAGTAAACGGACAGTTATCGAGGGATCAAATAGTGCGGCAAGTTACGAAAGAATTTGCTTTCACCAAGCTGATGGTGTGCGCCTTATGTGGTTCTGGAATATCTGCTGAAGAAAAATACAAACCTTTAAAAGATGGCACTGTTAACCGCTATATTTACTACGGCTGCTCGAGAGGGCGAGACTTGTACTGTAAATCTGGTTACATACGAGAGGAAGAATTAGTTGAACAGTTAATTAAAATTATTGGCCAAGTGGATATTAACGAACTTGGTATGCGGGCTAGGCTTGAAGAAGAGGTTAAAAGATATAAGTTTTTTCAAAACAAAGTGTTAGGAGGAAAGCAGTCTAATGACCATGTCCCTGATAATGTGAACATCCGGAATTATGCAAAATACATTTTGAAACAAGGCTCAATTAGCGAAAAGCGTGAATTATTAGGATGCCTGAAAAGCAAACTACAACTATCAAATAAAATATTAACTATAAAAAATAGAATAGCTCTTGACGCTTGAAATGAAAGAGAGTATAAATAGGGTATGGGGGTATAACCTATTATTAAACTGTGGATAACATGAAACATGATTTAGACCCAAGACTAAAGAAAAGAGCTATTCATCGTGCAAAAATTATTAAAGGGCAAATGGAGGGATTAATCAAGGCAATTGAAAATGAAGTGTATTGCCCCGCTCTCATGGAACAGTCGCTATCTATTCAAAGATCTTTGAAAAGTCTAGATTCGTTCCTGTTGGAGAATCACCTTCGCACCCATGTAAAGCACCAGATGCAGAACAACGGTGAAAGCGAAAAAGCGGTTAAGGAACTTATCAAGATCTACACTTTGTCTAACAAATAATAATTAATATACAAATATATGCAAGAGAAAATATTGTACGGAGTAGTAGGGCTGCTTATCGGCATAATCGCCACTTGGGCGTTCGCCAATAAAGCTGTTAATTCACATCATCCTGGAATGATGAATGTGATGGGTATGAGTAAGTCATCACAGATGATGGAGAACATCGACCGTCATTTTATTGAGCAAATGATTCCTCATCATGCTGATGCAATTGCCATGGCTCACTTGGCTTTGGAACAAGGCGAACATCCAGAAATTAGAGACTTGGCACAAAATATAATAGATTCTCAAAGTACAGAGATTGACCAAATGAAAAGCTGGTATCAGGGCTGGTTTAACAAAGCTGTACCAGATGTATTTGCAGAAACTGATCACGGTATGGGTTCTGGTATGATGCATGGTGGCGTGATGAATAACGAATCAGATATAGAGTCATTGCGCTCAGCCGAACCATTTGACAAGGCGTTTATCGAAGAAATGATCCCTCATCATCAAATGGCCGTAATGATGGCGCAGATGCTAAAGAATTCAACCACACGTCCTGAAATGAAACAGCTAGCTGATAACATTATCGAAGCTCAAAATAAAGAAATTGAGCAAATGAGGAACTGGCACAACCAGTGGTATAAATAATATGCACGTACACAACGAACATCACAAAATGAGCCATGACCACCAAGGTCATGATATGCATGGAAATGGTCACGACAAGCACGCAGGGCACTCACCGGACATGTTTCGTGATAGGTTTTGGCTTAGTTTGGTTTTAACCATTCCTGTGGTTTTGTATTCCCACATGGTTCAGGAGTGGCTCGGCTTTACCATGCCTGAATTTCCCGGCTCTGGTTGGATACCATTTGTATTAGGAAGCGTGATTTTCTTTTATTGCGGCACAGTATTCTTAAAAAGCGCCTTAGGGGAACTTAAAGCCAAAATGCCAGGCATGATGACGCTGATATCCTTAGCGATTCTTTCAGCCTACATTTATAGCGTCGCAACCACCTTCTTCATTTCAGGTTCTGAATTTTTCTGGGAGCTGGCAACGTTGATTGTTGTGATGTTGCTCGGACACTGGATGGAGATGAGGTCCGTAAGCAATGCGCAAGGAGCGCTTAAGGAACTAGCAAAACTTTTGCCAGATACGGCTGAACTAGAAAATGGAAAAACAGTTGCGGTATCTGAGTTAAAGTTAGGTGATGTTGTTTTGGTGAGACCAGGTGCCAAAGTTCCAGCGGACGGAGTAGTATCAGATGGTCAATCTGAAGTAAACGAATCCATGATCACGGGCGAATCAAAGCCTGTAAAGAAAATGGTTGGTGTAGAGGTTATTGCGGGCACGGTCAATGGTTCGGGCAGTTTAAAAATTAGAGTAAGTAAAGTCGGAGAGTCTACCGCACTTGCAGGTATCATGAGGCTTGTTGCGGAAGCTCAGAACTCCAAGTCAAAAGCGCAAATCCTAGCTGACAAAGCCGCATTTTATTTAACAATCATTGCGATTATTTCTGGTGTGGCAACACTCACTGGCTGGCTTATCGCAGGGCGTGGGCTTGAATTTGCCATGGAAAGAATGGTGACCGTTTTAGTTATTGCCTGTCCCCATGCACTAGGATTAGCTATTCCATTAGTTACCTCGATATCAACTACATTAGGGGCTAGAAATGGCTTGCTGGTAAAACAGCGAATGGCTCTGGAGTCTGCGAGGAATATAGATGTGGTGTTGTTTGATAAGACAGGGACATTAACTAAGGGTGAACAATCTGTAGTAGATGTTTGGCCAGTTTCCGATCAAACTGAAAATTCAGTATTGCGCATAGCTGGATCTGTGGAAAGTTTAAGCGAACATAGCTTGGGGCAAGCAATAGTTAATTTTGCAAAACAAAAGAATATTAATTTAGCAGAAGTATCAAAATTCAACGCAATGGCTGGCCACGGAGTAGAAGCAACTTTAGATGGAAAAAGTATGGCTGTAGGCGGGCCAAGAATACTCCAGTACAAACAGTTGTCAGTACCAGATGATTTAAAGTCCAAAACCTCTCAAGCTGACAAAGATGGTAAAACAGTAATGTATATAATTGAAGAAGGTGTGGTCGTAGGTGCTTTAACTGTAGCAGACATTATTCGTGAAGAGTCCAAAGAAGCCATTAACAAGCTTAAGGCAGAAGGTATTAAGGTCACTATGATTACAGGTGACTCAGAAGGCGTTGCTTCTTATGTGGCTAAAGAATTAGGACTAGATAAATATTTTTCTGAAGTTCTACCCGAACACAAAGCTGAAAAAGTAAAACAGCTTCAAAAAGACGGAAGTAAGGTTGCCATGATTGGTGACGGAGTGAATGACGCTCCCGCACTAACTCAAGCTGATTTAGGAATTGCAGTGGGTGCTGGAACAGACGTAGCCATAGAGTCGGCAGGAATTGTTTTAGTTAGAAGCAATCCATTGGATATTCCAAAGGTCATACAACTTTCCAAAGCTACATATCGCAAAATGGTTCAAAACCTATTTTGGGCAACTGGTTATAACATTATAGCCATTCCTTTAGCCGCAGGTGTTTTGGCTGGGCTTGGGATACTATTAGCCCCTGCTGTAGGGGCAGTATTTATGTCTGTTAGTACTATAGTTGTGGCTTTTAACGCACAACTCTTAAGAAAATTAAGGTTATAGTAAAGATGCAAAAAGGACACTATGGGCAGGTGTCCTTTTGTTATTTTTGAAGCAGAGGTAAGGGATCAATAAACTCTTGTAAATCTTTTTCATCAGTTACATAACCCAAAAACTCAACATGATTTCCTTTATGTATACCTAGGTGAAGATGTTTTCTGGTATTTCCAGTTTCTTCAGAGTTAGTATCGCCAAGTTCTGCAATTGTAGTTTCTGGTTTTATTACCTCATCACTCTTTGAAACTTTTATTGAAGAGGGTTTAATATGCCCGTATAAAACACTGGCAGGTTGATTGTTTAAGGTGCATTCTTGAATCACAACTCCACCATAACCTTCGATGGTACCAGAGTATATTATTTTACCTGCACAAATTGTCTTTACTGGTACAGTTGCTTCAATTTCTTCCGGCAAGATTTCAATGTCTAATCCTGTATGATAACCGGTAAATCGTTCAGGAGGAGAAATTGGATTTTGGCTCAGCTCAGGAGTTACATACATACCGAATTTGAGCAATGTTTGTCTCTGATCTGGTTTCTCAAGTGGCCAGGGTAAAGGCTCAGATGTATTTGTAATCTGTGACAAAGGTACAGATACTTCATTGGCATTATTGTCCTTGCCTAACACTCTGAATGATATAAACACAGACACTATAATAACAAGTAATAAGAGTTTTTTGATATGGGCCATAATTTTTTTTACAGAAAATCAAAGGTTATCAATAACAGATATCCTTTGATTGGAACTTGTTTAGTTTACTTCGATAACGTAGTCAGTAGTAAAAACGTTTTTCTTGTATTGGAACTGGGTAAAGATTTTATATGTCCCTGATTCAGGGAATGCTGTGGAGAAATCAATAGTATCAGGTTCACCTACATGCCCCGCATGTTCTGAGGATGTCATTCCTTCCATCATCTCCATGTCCATTCCTGTGGCATGGGTATGGATAAATTCTAACGTATTCTCTTTGATGATCACGCCATGACCCATTGCCCCTAAGTATGTTTCTAGTTGTACTTGCTCATCAATACTGGAGTCGGATATTGTAAGTCCATAATCTAGCTGAGATCCTGTTCGTGGAGTATTTCCAAAATAGTAATCTATAGTTAAACCTCCCAAAGTTTTGCTGGTAGCTGTATCTACTCTAAGTGGTTGAGCTTTGTATTTCGATAGATCACCTACACTCAAGTCAAAATTTACTGTAACTGGTAACTTCTGAGGATTGTCTGATGTGGGAGTAAAGTCTGGGAATAATCGATATGGCCCGTCGGTAGGGAAAGTTACATTTACAGAAAACTCACCAGTTTGCTGGTTAAAGTCGGGGTGCAGATGCTGGAAGTTTTGAAGATCTTTGCGTACTAAGATGAAGTGCATTATTTTCTCATGGGCTACTGTGAAATCCTTTAATACTTCCTTACGGTCGTTCAGAATTTTATACGTAACTTTAGTGGCTTGCCCAGGGCTAATATTACTAGTGTCTGAAGTTACTTGAACATCATAGCCACGGTGGCTTTGTGCAATTGGTTCTTCAGAGCTTTCTTGATTTGTGCTGTTAGTATTTTTAGGAGTATTGCTTTTGTTAGTCGATACATAGTAAATGCCACCGATTAAAAGTATGACAACGAGGGCAATATAAGGAATGTATTTTTTCATAGGTTGTGTTAATTGTGAGTTACTTTTTCAAATCGCCGATGTAATACTTTTCCAGTAGTTTTCTAGCATCAGCTGAGTGTGGCGTACCTGTTCCTTGAGGTCGGGTTTCAAAGAATGTTGTTGCGTCAGTACCGCAACCATCGTAAATAACATGTCCACCCGGATGAGTCTCTGTAAAGCTATCAGGAATTTCGTACACTTTATCATGGATCACCATCCAACAAAGTAAACTTGAATCTCCATTATCCCAACTTTCAGGACCGTGTTTGCGTACTTCTTCCATCGAAAAAGTTTTTACATTAAGGTCGCTTTCAGGAGCAGGAGTATTTGCTGCTTCATTAGCGTTGTCTTGATTTGAAATTGGCGAGTTGTTAGTGTTTGTTGTTTGATTTGAGTCGTCTTTGCGTAAGTATATTACTACGGCAACTATAACAACGACTAATAATATTAGAATGATTACTTTTTTCATTGAGTAGATACAGTTAGTTAGCGAGTGGTTCTGGTGATTTGTTCTTGTTTGCTTTTATAAACTCTAGTATTTTAGCTTCATCATAACTAGTCAGTTTTTCTAATCGTGTCCATGCTGCCACAGCTATAGGGGCATCATTAGCAGCTCTCGGGGTTACTATGACGCTTCCAGGATTGGCTTTACCAATAGCCTCTAGTTTAGCTTTAGTGTCTGGGTCTATGTCTTTGTAAGATATCCAAATACCACCATGCTCTAGGTTATGAATCAATTGTTTATCCGGTAATTCGGTTTGATATACACCCCATTCAGCCGGGTTAGCCAAATGATCTCCTGAAGTAGGTGGATTTGAATTGTAGGGGTCAGTGGTTTCCTCAAGTGGGACATGTTCTCGGCCTTGGTTCTCAAAACTTTCACCAATCTGTTCTGCTGATTTATCTGCGTTAGTTTTTAACTCGCTAATTTTTTGATCAGGGATAGATAGTAGTATACCAGTACCAATTACAGCAACTGCTATAACTCCAATAATAATAGGTTTTTTCATATGATTAACTTAATACTAAAATACGGACATTAAAAAATGTCCATAGCAAAATAAGGTATTAAGTTTAGCAGAGCAGTACCCTAAAAGAGTTAGCTAGAAATTGATGCGGGGAAATGTCAGTTGAAGGTAAAAGTTGCTCTGAATAATAAAAGTCAGGTTTTGTATTCGAAAATATAGTTTTGGTAAATGCATCTAAAGCAATAGTATTAGTGCTCTTCTGCCTAATAGCACTATGTGGATCAATGGAGTCATTGCCTTGGCAACAATCCTCAATATTATTCTCTGACAAAGCTGTTGTAGTTGAATGAGAATGTTGAGTTTCTGAATGTTGAGTTTCGGCATTAGCAGTATTTTGTAAACAAAAATGCCCCATAACCAGCATAAGGAAAGCTGTCATTAAAACAGGAAATATTCTGTTTGTTTTTTTAATCAGTAAATTCATACATTATTAGTATATCAGATTGGTATAATAGTATGTTTTCTCAGGGAGTTTGACCCATCTAGGTCACACGATAAAAAAGTCTTGTGGCTGGGGTACTAGGATTCGAACCTAGGAATGAGCGGACCAGAACCGCTTGCCTTACCACTTGGCTATACCCCAATACTATACAAATACCAAGCAATTATATGATATAATAAAGAAAACCTCAAGATTCGAAACAAAATGCTAAAAATTGCTAAGTATGTGGTGTATGTCGGTATTGCCGCGCTGGTTATAGGCTTATTTTGGTTTATGCCCAAATACTCATATGTGCAAAAAAACCCTGGCTACTGCGTAAATCTCACTGAACATTTGTACTATTGTGGTAGTAAAGCCAATGTAAAGGAAATGTTTGAAAAAACCCTAGATAATGAGCAGGTACAAAACAGTGCCCAAGATGCTGCCAAAGAAGTTGGTAGTGATGCATTTCAAAAAGCAGTAGAACAAGCTGTTGAACAAACCCAACAAAACCAACAATGATTAGTCACATTCCACGGAACACGAGAATATTTATCGGTCTTGTCATAATCACTTTGCTTGTGACGTATTTAGCTATTGCTTTAAGTACTTCGTTCGAAAGCCAACTCGGTGGCCAAAGCATCAAAGAGAAAATCAGAGAACAAGAATCATCAATCGCTAATCCAAAATCAATCGACACTAGCGACTGGACTACTTACAATGACGACAGCTACCCAATAAGTTTTAGTCACCCACCGACTTGGAAAATTACAACTTCTGAAACTGATTCAGATTTTTACAATATCGCTTTAAAGGTAACTGAGTCCACAGAAGATATTAACATCTACATTAGCAAAACCGGTTATCTCGGAATTGATGGTTTAAATGAAAAACCTTACACAGTTGGGTCTGCGCAAGGCACAATTGTAAACGGTGGTTTAATTGGATTAAAGAAAGGGGAGTACTACTATACGTTTGATGCATCTATGAATCCGAAACTAGAAAACGAATTCAAAGCTTTGGTTAAGACTGTGAAGTTTGATTCGGTCGCTGCTCAGTAGCCGATGCAACTGCTGCGGTCTGGCCATTACCAGTATCCCACAACCCGCTAACTATTCCCCAAAAACCTAGCACTAAACTAGCTGCTAAATATACATCGGGTAGTGAGCTGTCGGAGCGGAATGCAAAGCCAATCAACCCCAACGCAAATAAGATTACGCCAACGATTCGTGCGTAATTTTTTGTTTGTCTTAATATTCCTACCAGCTTTAGTAGGAGTGCTTTAATCATTGATTTATTCATAATTGGTAATTTAGTGTATCAAACCCAGTAGCGTTGTCAATCAAAATCTATACTATTACCCCACCACCTATACAGACTTTCCCCTGGTAAAGAACTAAGCTTTGACCACTGGCAATGGCGTGCTGGGGTTTTTTAAATTTAGCTAAATAGCGACCACGGCCTAAATCTACAAGCACCAAGGGAACAAGCTGACCCTGATGCCGATAACGCCCTTGAAGCAAAACCTCAGGACTTGCCTTGCCTACTATTTTCTTTGCATGCTTTCCGGCAGAATTTTTAATTACAGAGAACGGGGGAGTGGTAATAAAATTTACAGAATGTAATTCGACTTCCCTGGTTTCCAAAAGCTTATCATGAGGGTTATTAGTTACAAAAAGAACATTCTTCTTTAGATCTTTACGTGCCACATACCACGGACCGCCACTGCCAACACGAACCCCTTGCCGTTGACCAATAGTGTAATATGCCAAGCCTTGATGCTCGCCTATCTTTTTTCCGTCCACCGTTAGAATTGACCCTGGTTTAGGCTTAAGTTTTTGATCCAAAAATTCCTTCAGTCGGATCTTACCCACAAAGCATAGTCCCATGCTTTCTTTTTTATCTGCATTCGGCAGCCCTATCTTCTTTGCCAGCGCTCTCACCTGCGCTTTTTTCATTCCGCCAATCGGAAAAAGAAGATGGGGGAGTTGGGGAGTGCGAATATTATAGATGAAATAAGTTTGATCTTTGAATTCATCTGCACTACGAACAAGTGCAAGCGGTCTGAGATTGTCTTCAGTGATACTTAAATGACCAGCCTTAGCTGCGGTCATTTTCGCATTAGACCACTTCCCTACCATTTTTTCATTTTTCATAAAGTTATCCACAGGCCCTTGTTTTCCATGTGTCGCAACAACTTGTGCGTAGTGACCAGTAGCAATATAATCGAAACCATTCTTAAGAGCCCAATCGTACAACAATTTAAATTTAATCTCTTTATTGCACATTACATCTGGATTCGGTGTGCGCCCAGCTTTGTATTCTTTAAAAAAATAGTTAAGGACATTCTTTTCGTATTGTTTTTCAAAGTTAACTGTGTGCAGCGGGATACCCAAGAACGCTGCCACACGCAAGGCATCTTGACGATCTTGCAGCCACGGACATTCATCAAATTTTAGTCCCCTGGTTTGCGAATAATTTTTCATGAACGCGGCTTCTACTTTGTAACCTGCCTGGATTAATTTCCATGCTGAAACTGCGGAATCTATTCCACCTGATAACGCCATCAGCACTTTAGCTTGTTTTTGAAGTTTTGGAGCTGATTTTACTGGTTTTTTCCCTTGTTTATGCTGTTTTTTAATGACTTTGCTTAACATATTGACATTTTAGCATATTTGTGATATAATATAAGTAAGTGCCTGAGATAGGGCAACTAAAACCAACTTTCTGGAGGACGACACTCATGTTTAGGTTTATTACAATGGTGATGGGTTTTGCTTTTGCCGAGCTTATTATGGCTCGATACCTATATCTGTTCTTGGAGAACGGAGAGCAAATCCTCCCGATCTGGGCATTCGTACCCGGCATCGTTATTGGAGTCCTGTGGTCTTTTCGCGGAACGATCGGTCGATGGATCGAACGCAACACGCTATGGATGTTCTACGGAATGCTCATAAACAGCGCGTTCTGGATGTTCAAGAACACAGAGGCGACCTTTCAAGTCGCAACAGTAGTCACACCGTTTATGGTTACTCTGGTAATCTTCTATGTCCGCCAGGATATGGCGGATGCAAAGAGGAGGCACAGAAACGACCAAAAACGGCGAGTCCCTGTCAATATGGTTTCGGACTAGGTTCCGAAGTGGCCTTCACTAAAGCGGCAGAGAAGAAATTCTCTGACCGCTTTTCATTTTGCTTTGTTAGGTATTATCCCATCATGCTGCCAAACTTTTGTTGCAGCATTTTTTTGTGCTTGTTATTAACGTCTTCGAATGCTTCGCGAATATTTCGGGCAATCTCTCCCCTGTCGCCCACAATTGCATCAGACACTTCTACACTTTTTACTTTGTGATTGCCATCAATGGTGATCTTGATTTTCTCACCTGGAGATTTGCCAGTAACTTCTTCTTGGCCAAGCATTAATTCAATTTGCTTAGCTTGCTTACGCATTTCGTTAACGTCTTTGAGTTTGTCGAATAGTCCCATAGTAAAAATTCTTTAATAACATCCGTAATTATATAGAAAAAAGCCGTGTCTGTCGACACGGCCGGCAATATTTCTAGTGATCGTAGCAATATCTCTCCCCTGTTGTGTTTTGAGGGAGGCTAGTGGTATTAGAGTCAAAGAACTCTTGGTATTCCTTTGGAATTTTATCTAACTCAGTACAATCCCAACCATCGAGGCTAACTAAAACATTCCAAGTGCCTGATTGGTCCTGCCATGCAAACCAATCCCACCAGTCCTTGGCTTGGTACAAACCCACTGCGGCCTTTTGGGATAGATCTACGCTGGAAATATCAAAATTATAATCCCAAACTCCCTTAGTAGCAGAGTCTACCTTCTCAGACACAGCACTTTTTATTTGCCGGTCCAGTTCAACAGATTGCGAATCTGAATAAGGAACTTCAGATGGAATAAAATCATTATCTAAATCCATTTTCACGAACGTTGCAATAATTACTCCAATAACTAATAGCGATAAGAGGTAGTAGCCTAAGTCAATAGCTATATATTTAAATTCCTTACCTTCCCAAAGTCTCTTAGCATAGACGATGGGTAAAGCAAAACCAAGCCAAGCTAAAAACCCATAATACAAACCACTAATAGCCTGGTCCCAGCCGGTTCCACTAGCCCATGTGCCAAAAAAATACGAGAACACATAACTAGTAAATAAAGCTCCGATAAACATCAGCACATAGGCGGAGCCAGTTGATTTCTTCATAGCTTCTATGCGGACAGTGTCATTAGGGTCTATTCCTATTCCTTGCATCCACAATTTCCCAAATAAAGGACCGTACCAAATAGAGCCGATAACCATCATGGCAATTGCTGAAATTAAAACAGCAAGGTAATTAATTTCTGGCAAAGTAAAAGAGTACATTTACATCACTCCCGTCTGCTACTGTATAGCAGACTTAATAATCTACCTTAATTATAGCATCTTTAATATACCGCAAAGATAATTAAGTCAACCATTTCGAAGTCACGATCAAAAAAGCAATTATTATTCCTATGCATTAAAATAATGTATTTGCTGGGGCTGATTTATTGGTTACAGCTCTACCCTTTGAGCGCTTCTTAGTTACCTGGATTAATTTAGTTACTGACTTTGGAGCCTTTTCCTCAATTTCCAGTTCTTTTCTTGTATTAAACCACATACAGTATTCACAGCCTGGACCAGACTTTGGCAGAGAATTAGAGTCAAGACATTTTTTTATCTCTAAAATTACTCCTTCCACCCAACTGTCATTACCTATGTAAGGAATTAAGTGAACATCGAATTCAATTTTCTTGTCAAAAGTTTGTTCATTAGCCCGGCCAGTACAATATACAAAGTACCCGGTGTCAGAGACCTTCAAACCATTGCGGCGCAGCAGCCATTGGTAGATCTCCATTTGTTTACGATAAGCATCATCAAAACCACCAACTGTGAGCTCTGTTTTCGGAGCATCTTTGGCAGTAGCCTTGTAGTCTACAACAATGTACTCCCCTGCTTCCGGGTTGATCCAAAGATCATCAATCGCACCAGAAATTGTTAATCCTGTTTCTTCATGGTAATAAGTAACACCTTCAAAATTCTCGCGCCATTGGTTTAAAAGTGCGTGCGGCGCAGGGATGGCGTTGATTTTAAATTCCTCTTGGAATGGATGAGCTTTGCCGTCACGGCGGTAGGCATCAAATTCATTTTTCAACTGCGTGTCAACAGCGGTGTTAATTAGGAAAGCTGGTATAGACGGGCGCTTGCACCCAAGTTTGTTGTCTATATAGAAGCAGCGTTGGCATTGAGTAAATAGTTCGATTTTAGAACGGGATAGCTTCCATTTCGGACCGCCGTAGTTCCATTGAGCAGACCGCTTCGGATTATATGAGTAGTCAGGCATATTTTTGGTTTTGATATAAAGGAATTATACCATGTTTGAACAGACAGCCAGACTTGATAAAACTGCTGATTTGAGGTATAATTTGGAAGCAAATTTAAACATTGGGGTATCGCCAAGTGGTAAGGCAGCGGATTTTGGTTCCGCCATTCCCAGGTTCGAATCCTGGTACCCCAGCCACCTCGGGCTAGCCCGAGGAGCGTCGATCTAATAATGTAATTACTACAAAACAGTTTATGAATATTGAATCAGGGTTTAATCCAGAAGAAGAATATGCAAAAAATGAGCTAATCGAGATAGCTTTGAAATCACTTGATGAAAGAGAAGAAAGAGTAATCAGGTTAAGGTTTTTCGAAAAAATGACTTTGGAAGCAATTGCTCAAGAAATGGGCTTATCAGGAAAGGAACGAGTTAGGCAAATTGAATCAAAAGCGCTGCGCAAGCTTAAATATGGTAAAGATATACCGAAAGAAATACATAGTTATTTTGAACAATTAAGGCCTTAGGTTTGTGCGCACGAGACGCATCGATTTTCATATAACTAAATCACTTATAAAAGCCAACCAGGGCAAGGCCGAACCACGGTTCTAGCTCGAAGAGGCCAGCCATTAGACTTTCTATACGCGAGCCCTAGATGGGTCAATAAAGATCGCCCTAAGGGCGCTTTTTTTTGTTATTATTTAAATAACAGATAAGTCACTCCTTGTTGTTTAATTTCTGCTATCATTAACTCATGAGTGAATTTTTTAAACCTTCTGAATCTGAACTAAATACAGATAAACCTCCAATTCTGGTGGAAAATTTTGACATCTTACGCGAAAAGCCGAATATTAAACCAAATCTTGAGGATTGTGAGGAAATCTTCCAACCCTTAGACAGAGAACATTATTTTAATGAAGCCCTGAAGGCCTTTTTATATGTATTTGACCATGAAAAATTTATTCAGGTCCTAACAGGACAAAGAAATGCTGAGAACCTCGCCTACTTAAAACAAGTCCGTAGGTTCGGATTAATACTCAAGAGCCATTATAAATTTTTTGACAAAGCTCATTACGCCCCTCAAAATTTACAAGATTTTTTACAAAACCTGGGAGAGTTCAATGACCACTACAACAACTCTAGTTCTGACGATGAAGTAGAACAAACCTTGCTTGTAAATTTTACTGAGGGAGATTTTGAGTTTGACGCCGATGACGGAGAAGGATTTAAAAAATATGTTAAAGGAATTTTTAAATCTATAAAATCTGAATTTAAGGACGAGGTAATAACCATAGAGGAATTTCACAAGCTTCGTAAGAATATCCGATTATTTGCTAATCTTTTGCAAGTCCCTGCCGCAGAAAATTTGAATTCGGATATTCACTGGCTCTTTACTTCCCTGCATGACATTCATGTTAGGTTAGGCCAGGAACACGATGAATATGTGCAACAACATATTGCCCAAGAAATTAATTATCACGACACTGAACATGAATTGAATCCGAAAGATAAAAAGCGCTTTAAAAAGTTGAAGCCGTTTATTAAAAGAGCAGTGGGAATTTAGTAGCTAAAGTTAACATATGAAGACTTTGAAATTCGCTGCTCATTTAGTGCCATTAATACTATCTGGCGAAAAAATCTCTACCTGGCGAATCAACGATGATAAAGATCTGCAGGTAAACGATGAGTTAGCTTTTATTAACAAACAGACTGGTGAACATTTTGCCTCCGCAAAAATTGTATCAGTTCGCGAAAAAAAATTAGGTGAAGTTTCAGATAAAGATTTCGATGAAGGTCATGAAAAATATCAGTCATTAGAAGATATGTATAACTCTTACCGTAAATACTATGGTGATTATGTGGGTCCAAATAGCCTCTTAAAAATCATTAACTTTAGGTTAATTTCATGATAATAATCGGAATTACGGGCACACTAGGCTCAGGTAAAGGCACAGTTGTCGAATACCTTAAAACTAGATACGACTTTAAACACTTCTCGGCCAGTGGTTTCATTAACGAAGAAATAACTCATCGGGGCCTGGTAATAAACCGAGATAATCAGCGCATAGTAGCAAATGATTTAAGAACTAACTATGGGGCAAGCTACGTAGCAGAAAATTTGTACGAACAGGCAATGAAATTCGGAGCTAACTCAGTACTGGAATCACTAAGAGCTATTGGCGAAATTGAAGCACTCCGTAAAAAACCAGGAAATTTTTATTTATTAGCAATAGATGCTGATCCAAAAGTCCGCTACGACCGAGTTACTACTCAGCGCCGAGGTGAAAAGGATAATGTTAGCTACGAACATTTTCTTGAACAAGAGCAAAAAGAAATGCATGACACTGCTCCTGGTGGCATGAATATAGCTAAATGCATGGCAATGGCCGATGGCTATGTTAACAATAACAATGATTTAGAATCTTTGTACCAACAAGTAGATGAATTTATAAAGCCGCTTCTAGATATCAACTAAACTATAAAACTCTACTGTAAAGTAATAGGACGAATAGTCACTTGGGCTTGGGCCTCGGTTGGATAATCATTCGGTAGTCCCCCATAATCTGGGTAGTCTGGCGGCAATGGATTCAAAGTTGTCGAAGTCGGTGGAGTTGGTGGTGAGCTACTAGCTGGCTGACTCTCTACTGGAGTCGGGGCTGGTGGCTGAGGCAAATTAGACGGCGCGGTCAATGGTGTTTGCGAGCGCTCTTCTTCCACAACTGGGATTAGCAACCCTTTATTCAAAGATTTTGGCGCTGCAGATACTCGGGCTTCTTTAGGTAGCGCATACCATGGGAATGGCTCCATGCGCGTGTTTTTGCTTATTTTAGTCGCAGGTCGATTACTGCCTGGGTCATAGGCAATTTGGACAATTCCACTTGGTACTGGGAAATCTAGTACGGGCTGGCCCACATGAGCTTCTTCCATAAACCGATGCCACATTGGCGCTGCTACGAACACACCATCAGCCCCAGCGCGCATAAGTGAACTATTATTATTTCCTGCCCATACTCCCACAGCTAACTGCGGCGTAAACCCTAAAGTCCAACCATCTTTCCAGTTTTGAGTAGTGCCAGTTTTAGCAGCCACCACTCGGTCTGGTAACGTTAGTGGGTTCTTTGGACCAAAAATATATTGCCGCGACTGGTCATCAGTCATTATACTAATAAGCTCATAAACCGCTTCTGGGTTTACAGTTTGTTCAGTCGGTTGTTTGTATTCGAACAACACTTTGCCATGCTTGTCTTCTATTCTATTAAATGGTGTTGCGCCCTTACCCTTGCCACCATTTGCCAATACTGCGAAGGCGCCAACATGATCCACTAATTTTACTTCGCAACCCCCAAGCACGAGGGAGAGGCCACAGTTTTTTAATGGTGACGAAATACCTAAGTCTTTCGCAGTCTTTACTACGTTGTCTACCCCAACTGTGGCCAAGGTACGCACGGCTGGAACATTTAAGCTACCAGCGAGTGCTTTGCGAATAGTCATAGCGCCGCGAAAACTACCGTCGTAGTTTTGCGGGACATAGGCACGGCCGCCAATAGTTCCAAAATTAGTTGGCACATCTAACACCTTAGACATTGGTGTTAAACCAAACTCTGGTTTGAATCCGGTTAAATAAGCGTATGGCTTAAAGCTACTGCCAGGTTGTCGTTCTGAAGTAGCCACATTTACATTCGGTTCAAATTTACAGTTCACGCCTGGCTTACAACCACTTGGTTCAGGACTGCCAAAGTAGTCTTTGCCTCCAGCCATTGCTAGAATTTTTCCACTCGATGGCTCAACAGCAACGAGTGCCGCATTATACGCACCGTATTTTTTATTTGCAGCTGCTCCTTCTCGTACCACTGTCTCAGCCATGTTCTGCAAATTCAAATCTAAGGTTGTATAAATACGCAGGCCGCCCTGTCTCAAAAAATCTTTACCATACTGCTCAGTTATATAATTTTGAATCCAAGATACAAAATATGGTGCAATTATCTCAGTTTTTGTCTCTCGAAAGGCTACGACTTGGTTTTCTGCCTGGTGTTGCTCGAGTTCGGTAATATACCCTTGTTCCTTCATTAACTGCAAAATCTGCCGCTGTCTCCTAACTAACGCCTCGTAATTAGCGCCGGTCGGACTGTAATAACTTGGCGCCTGAGGCAAAGCAGCCAAGTAAGCGCTTTCAGCTAAGTTTAGCTCACCAGCGGTTTTATCAAAGTAACTTTTCGCCGCAGCTTCAACTCCGTACGCATTGCGGCCAAACGGAATACGATTCAAATATAGTTCAAAGATTTCATCTTTACTAAAATGCGACTCAACTTTGTAAGCAAGTAAAATTTCTCTAACCTTACGCGAGTAAAGTTTTTTACGATCCAGCAAAGCATTCTTTACGTACTGCTGGGTAATAGTACTGCCTCCTTGCATAATAGAACCATTACCCTGGGCGTTAGCACGCAACGCTCGAACAATACCAGAAATAGAAATTGCCCCGTGCTTATAGAAGTCTTTATCTTCCACTGCCAGTAGCGCATTCTTTAAATGCGGGGAGACACGATCTAGATCTACACTAGTACGATTATACTCACCATGGAATGAATACAACAAAGTGCCGTCTCGTGAGTAAATTTTACTAGATTCTTCAGCGTCCTTAACCGAGAGTTCATCAAAAGTCGGCAGGGTCGCATTCACGTACAACAAGTAGCCGGCTCCAGCAATACCAATTACTGCAAACACATTCAAAAAACCCACACCTACTACTGCCACGAAGTAACCTATAGTGGAAGTTATTTTTTTGAATGTAGATTTAGTTTTCATGAGTGTTTGTTATCTCTATTATAGAGGTACGGAACAAAAAAGTAAAAGTAAAAAACTGACACTCATCTAACAGTTACATACCCTATTTTTTGATGACTTGGTCAAGTCGGCTCGGGATGACATTGTAATACTGTAGCAAGAACTGAGCCATGGTCCCGAAGGCTGGCGCTGCAGTACTCTCCGCAAAACTAACAGTTCGCGGATGGTTAATTCTAACCAACATTACAAACTTTGGATCTTCAACTGGAGCAAAACCTGCAAATGAACCAATGTTATTATTCTCCTCATAGCCTTTACCATCTTTCCGAGGAACCTGTGCTGTTCCGGTTTTTCCTGCGACATAGTAACCAGGAACCCCAGCGCGCTTACCATGACCATTTTCTACTACGTTAACCATCATGGCTGAAATTGTACTAGCCGTTTGCACAGTAATAGGCTGGCCTGCTTCTGTTGGTTTAGTTTCTACTACTTCACCGTTACTAGTAATGCGTGAATTTACCAAATATGGACGCATCATTTTACCGCCATTGGCAAGCGCTCCGTAAGCCTGTACCATTTGCAGCGGCGTAACGTTTACACCTTGTCCAAAACTAGCAGTGTGGTAGTTTACACCAATGTTGCCGTCTAAATTCTTTAAATCCCCTTTTGCTTCAGGAACTTCAATCTCGGTTGGCTTACCAAAACCAAAACGCATTACATAGTCTTTAAACTTCTTGTTCCCTATGGCATTCTTAGCAAAAATCATACCAGTGTTAAGCGACTCCTCAAGCGCTTGCGTCATGGTTTGGGTGCCATGAGCCTTGTTGTCGGAATTTTTAATGGTATACCCATCAATTTGCACCTCACCGGTGTCGTTGTAGGTAGTGTTAGCCGTAATCTTCCCTTCGTTTAAAGCCGCTGCAACAGTAATAGGTTTGAAGATAGATCCAGGTTCGTATGCACCAAGTGTAGTCTGGTTATTGTAAATAGCAGCGTCTGTTACTTTCGCATACTCATTAGGGTCAAAACTGGGGTACGTAGCCATGGCAGAAATTGCGCCAGTCTTGGGATCCATAATAACAATTGAGCCACTATCGGCCTGGTGTTTTTCCACAGTTTCCTTTAAAACATTCTCAGCTTTAAACTGAATGGTTTTATCGATGGTCAGCAAAATTGTATCGCCGTCTAGGGCTTCAACTTTGTCGCGACGACCGCCGAAAATCCAAGCGCCGCTAGCCGAACCTTCTTGTGCCAAACTCCCTGGAATACCAGTTAAATATTTGTTAAAAGCTTGTTCAATTCCATATAAACCAGTGCGTGTATCTTCTTTGTAACCAACAAATCCCAACACTTGGCTTAAGAAATTACCTTCAGGATAAAAACGTAAAATTTCGTAATCAAAAGAGATTCCAGGAATTTGTAACTCTGCTATTTTTTTCTGGTCTTCATCTGACAACTGCTTCTTTAAAGCCACATATTTTTTTTCATTATCTGCGCACTTATCTAAAATTTCTTGCTCTGTTAAACCAATAATCGGCGCTAGGGCTTTAGCTGCCGCTGCTTTGTCGGTCATTGCTCCTGGCACTGCATACACAATTGGTTTTTTTATAGAGGTAGCAACTGTAGTGGGTTGTCCGGAAAACTTATCGGCAATCTTAATTTACACGCGCGTTGGTTCAATTGTGC
>CAZYSI010000004.1:19113-36667 GCA_964650345.1 uncultured Candidatus Saccharibacteria bacterium
AATTGTGCGCACACTAGTACGCTGACCATCGGCCTGAACTTGGTAATCCCCTCCTTGCGCCAACTGCAAAGTTGCCAAACGGATTAATATGACACCGAAGGATACAAATAAAAGAACAGTCAACCAGACCATTCTTTTGCGAAATATTCGTTCTAGAGAATAACCCTTTGGCGCCATCATCGGAGTGCTTATTTCCTAAGCTTAACGAGAGCTCAGTTGATTAGCAACCAAAAATTCTTCATCAGTAATCGGAACCATTCCCGATGTCGAAGCTACGTCATTCACTTTTACAATTGCACCTAGAGCAGCCTGTTGAACCATTAGCCGCTTCTGAGTTTCCTTCAACTCTTCCATTGCTACTTGCTGTTGCTTCAATTCATAGCCCTTAGAGACCGAAGCATTGATTGTATAAATATAAAATCCGAGCGACATCACTACAGCACACACACCTACTAAACTAACCCTGCTTACCCAAGCAGTGGAGCGAATACGCGCTTTAGCTGGCTTATGGTTAGATTTAGTTACAGAGATTAAGCGCGGCATAAAGCCAGTAGAGAAAGATGTTGCTTTTGATGTCATATTTATTTTAGTTTTTGAAGTTTAAAAATTATAGTTTACGAATGGCGCGGAGCTTAGCAGGAATACTACGCGAATTAGCTGTAGACTCTTCTGCTCCCGCAGTAATAGGTTTTTTAGTCAGTATTTCTGCTTTGGGAGTCAGACCACATTTACAAATAGGGAACTCTTTTGGACAAATGCAGCCGCGACTGGCTGCTACAAAAAATTCTTTTACAATTCGGTCTTCTAATGAATGGAACGAAACAATAACAATTACTCCACCGGGTTTAACTAAATCAAGGGCTTTGGGCAGAAAAGTTTCTAAGTTTTCTAACTCATGGTTTACTGCAATGCGCAGCGCCTGGAATATTCGCCGGGCAGTATCGGCCCAGCGATGCTTCACTGGCTTAGGTAAAGCCTCTTGAATAATCTCGGTTAAATCTGAAGTGTAATGCAAAGGCTTCTCTTCTCTAGCCCGAACAATTGCTCGGGCAATCCGGCTACTGTCTTTATCTTCGCCGTAATCTCGAAAAATTTTCACTAACTCTGCTTCTGAGTACTGGTTCAATATAAAACGTGCGTCCGGGTCATTCGAAGACTGGTCAAAGCGCATATCGAGAGGTTCATTCTTTTGAAAAGTAATTCCCCGTCCCGATTGGTCTAACTGAAAGCTAGATAAGCCAATGTCAGCAACCATGCCGTCGAGATTATAAAACTGTTTATGTTCTAAAATTTTATCGATCTGAGCAAAATTGCCATGAGCCAGCACTAGTGTTTTAGCTTCAATCTCCTTCTCGAAGTTTTGTGAAGCTTCATCAAGCGCAGCCTTGTCTAAATCAACTGCCAGTACTGCGCCGCCACCTGGAGAAATAATTTTGAGTAGCTCAGCAGTATATCCCCCGCCACCCAAAGTTCCATCTACGAAACGCTGGCCAGGCTGAGGGTTAAGTAATGTTATTGCTTGTTGTAAAAGTACGGGAATGTGGTGATAGGAGTTGTCTGCTTTTGGCATCTTAAACTCCTAAATCTCCAAGTTGTTCAGCAATCTTATTGCTGTTCTTTTCTGTTTCAGCCTTGTACTTGTTCCAGAGTTCTTCACTCCACAATTCTATGCGGGAATAAAGTCCAGCGAAGACCATTTTCTTTTGGATCTTTGCGTACTGCTTCAAGTACCCTGGCAGGACAATGCGACCTTGCTTATCAATGTCGCAATCCATTGCTCCTGCAAGCATTAGACGAGAAAAGGCTCTCGTGTTAGCAGTAGAAATTGGGAGACTAGCCAATTTTTCTGCGAGCTTTTTCCACTCGTCTAATGTATACAGAACCAGCGAATTATCGAGTCCGCGGGTAACTACCACTTTATTTTTTAATGAACTGCGGAATTTAGCAGGGATGCTAATACGCGCCTTGTCATCAATACTACCGTTGTATTCTCCAATAAACATAGCTATTTCTTGAGGTTTTTTAGATTGATGATGTAAGTTATTCACTTTTCCCCCCACTTATCCCCACTTCACACCACTTCCTACCACTTGAGTTAATTATATCCCACAAAAGCCCATGAAGCAATCAAAAAACATAACTGTCAAAACAAAAAAAGCCTCATAAGAATGAGGCTTTTCAGCTATGGAACAAAAGTGGGATGAGTTATCCCCGAATCGCTAATTTTCTAGTTAAGCGTTGTTAAGTTAAGTAAACTACTAGGTGCGTAAAGCATATAATGCTATGCCACACGCCACTGAAACATTCAAGCTTTCCTTTTCTCCATACATTGGAATCTCGATAATATCATCCATTTGATCGAGAATTTTCTTAGTGTGGCCTTTAGTCTCTTCGCCGAGCACCAAAACCATAGGAAATTTTGGTTTGTACTTTGGCAATGAGGTAATTTTGTAATTTACATTATTTTCCAAAGCTACAATGTGCACCTTTTGTTTACGCAGCTTGCTAATAAGGCGTGTCAAAGATTTTGTTTGTTCCCAAGGTACAAATTCTTGGGCCCCGAGCGCTACCTTACCAATCTTGTCTGCATTTTTCCCTTCAGGTACTCCTGTGTAACCGGTTAGATATAATTTACTTACCCCGAATGTGTCGCATGCACGAAAAATTGACCCAACGTTATACAATGACCGAATATTATGGGCAATTACAAATATTTCTTGTCTAGGCATTAAAATACAAATTAAAAACGCTGGCTACAGCACCAGCGTTAAGTCTTATTGCTGCGGTTTAGTGTTGCGGTTCAAAACCTCCTGAACTTTGGCCACAATTTGATCAATAGTCTGCTCGCTCTTTAGCAAGTAATCTGTAATCCCGGCTTCCATAATTTTACTGACTGTTTCTGAGTCTGAAAGATTAGTTAACATTACAATCGGTAAATCCGCGGTGGTAGCATCAGCTTTTAGCTCCCAAGCCACTCCCAAGCCATCTAGTTTTGGCATCATAATGTCCAATAGCAAAACATCAGGCTTGCCTTCTTTTACTTTCGTGACTGTTTCTTCGCCATCAAAGGTTGCGGTGACCTCAAAACCAGCAGCTGTAAATGCTTCAACTAACGATTGAGATATCAACTTATCATCATCTGCGCAGATAATTTTTGGCATATCTTAAGTAAATTTAGTTAATACAGGCTATTTCGCCTCTATAGATATTATACGCCATTGCCCTAAATAGGCAAACTGAAGCTAAAAGTAGAGCCCATGTTTTCCCCAGCACTTTCCGCCCAGATTTGTCCGCCATGAGCCTCGACAATCCCTTTACTAACCACTAATCCAAGACCTGTTCCTTTACGAGAAGTGTCAAAACTTTTTAATTGCTTAAATTTAGAAAACAAAACACTCAAGTCTTCACGACTTACACCCAGTCCCGTGTCTTTAATCGATACCACAACCCGATTATCTTTCTTTTCAATACTTAAATTGATTTCAATACTACCACTGTCAGTATATTTAATAGCATTGCTTAGTAAATTATCCATAACCTGAGAAATGCGTACTCGGTCGAATTTTGCCATCTGTTTGTCTGGTCCCACATAATTAATAGCCAATCTTTTTGCAGTCGCTTGTGGGGTAAATGTTTTAACCTGCTCTTGGATACTAGAGACAATATCGTAGTCCTGCATATTCAAGTCAAACTTACCAGCTTCAATTTTAGCGACATCGAGCAAGTCATTAACTAGCTCTAACATATTTCCAGCTGCGGCATCGATTGAGCCAATACTTTCTTTGATCTTAACTGGGTCAGTCTGTGCTTTTGCATCTGATAGACTTTTTATTAACGATTCACTCGACCAACGCACAGCAGTCAATGGAGCTCGTAGCTCGTGCACCATCATAGCAGTGAATTCTTGTCGCAGCTTTTCTAAAGATTTTTCCGAAGTAACATCGTGCAAAATTACCGCCACACCTCTATGCACCCCATTTTTGTCACGTACTGGGGACAAAGTAATATCCATAACTTGATCATGCAAATATACTTCTTTAACCGTCACTGGCATGTTTTTTGCCAAAGCTTCATCCATTTTGATGCGCAAGTCAACTTTCCCAGCGAGAGCATCGACTATTTCAAAAATTGTGGCTTCTTTGCCAACTGGCAACTGCAGCAAATCTACCACTGAAGGGTTGGAAATAATCAGTTGATAATCTAAATCCACCATAAATACGCCATCTGTCATAGCGGCAATAATTCCAGAAAGCTTGCCTTTTTCATTTTCGAGAACAGACTGCAACTGCGACACTGCGATTGCTGCCTGATTTGTAATGGTATACACCACGCCAGCCTGATCCTTGCCAAACACATTCGGCTCAGAGGAAGAAATATTAATCATGCCAAGCAATTGACCTTCGACAATAACTGGGATATTTAAATACGACTCTACTTGTACATCGAGACTGTCATCAAGAATTGCCCCGCTCATGCGTTCATCAATCTTGTCTAAATAAATTTGCTGATCACAAATTATCGCAGTAGCTGCTTTCATTTTTTCTTTGACTCCAGTAATGAAAGCATGATTTACCGAATGATGGACATGGCATTTAAACACCACATTTTTCGGATCTGTATAGAGCATAAACGACACGGTCTCATATTGCAGTAAGTAACCAATACTACCGGTAACTATTTCGATGATCTTGCTAGTGTCGAGAGTGTAGCCAATACGCTCGTTAATTTCTTGCAACACCTGAATCTGGTACATTCTCTGCTGCAATTCCTGGGAGCGACTAGTGGCTCCCTCAACTTCTGCCAATTCTTGATTACGCTTACGGAAATAAAAAATTGCCAAGCAGCCTAGCAAAATAAAATCAGCAATGAGTAAGATTAAAATTGTCATTGGCGATTATTGATTAAATTGCAAACCAGCTTCACATTTGGCAGAGGTTGGTTATATTCAAGGAAAATATCTGAATACTGATTCAGTAGCATCCGAAATTGTAACAATGCCACTGGCTCGGACAACTCCTGGTATTTACCAATAAGTTTTTGTAAAGCAGAAAGTGGGGCACCAGTGATAGCTGTAACCTCACCAGTTTCAGAAACAGTTAATCCAGGGACTGTCATAGCAATTTCCCGAGCAATATTCGGACCAAAAATAACCATATGCCGACGCACAAGTTCGGTTAAAAACTTCTTATATGTTTGAACTGGAACCATTTTATTTTAAGGCTTTGTTTTGTTTAGTTTTGGTGTCTCAACCTGGAATTTGATGAATTTATTATACCACAATTAACGATTTACTTAAAACTTCCCGAACCACCGCCCATGAAGGTGGTTTTAAATTCTTTCATGCGGCCAAAGCCCACACTATCGCGAATGATATCGCGTGCAAGGAAGGCTGGCACACGCGCTACAGTAAAGTCATCATACTTTTTGTTGATTTTATCTATGGCATACATGAGCTGGGAACGCGTTTTAGAACGGCGTTGGTCTGCAGGGGTTTCTAATTCAAATAAATTCTGCTGATTAGCCTCGGGAACCAAGCCAAATACAGTCACCCCAACTAAATAAGATTGTCGTTCGGCCTCCGCTAGCAAACCGCTTTGCTTTAACAAATTCATAGCTTCTAAATATATGTCGCGACCATCTTGTAAGTAATAGCCAAGTTGCGCGCCTTTACCCACATGCAAGCGCTCTGGATCGTGCAGGTGCACGTGTACGCCGTTACCCATCACCCCGTTCACGCGCAGGCGCGCACCTACCATTTCCGACAGTTTGTAAAGCACAGGTCGCATCACATTTTTACTACGATACTCAAGCGGAATTGTGTACATGTGACCAATTGACTTCATGGTACCATCAGAGGCATCTAGCTGTTCATCAAATTCTTCCTTCCAACTCCCTTCCAATTGTCCCATGCTATGGAAATGGTAGCCCTGAATTCCATAGTGGGCCACAAGTTTGCTTAAAGGATAATCACGCAAGTCAGTGAGAGTGCGAATACCAAGCTGACCCAAATTACGTTTCATACGGCTGCCAATTCCAGGGATATCGTCGAGTTGTAGTCGGTGGTAAAGCATGTCTTTGTCTTGCGGTCTTACCACAACCAAACCATCTGGCTTTTGTAAGTCTGAAGCTATTTTTGCCACTAGCTTGCTATAGCTAATGCCGGCACTACAGCGAATCCAATCGCCAACTTCAAGAACCATGCGCGTTTTAATTTCCTGGGTAATGCGCACTGCTTCTAGCCACGGGTCTGTAGGCAACCACTGGCCATTTTGCTTAGTACGAATATTGCACGCTTTAGTTAAGTCCAAAAAGGCTTCATCAATGCTGTATTTTTCAATGCGATCTGTATAGTCTTCAAACACTTTCAAAAACCGCGACGTGTAAAACCGGTAGCGCTCAGGGTTGGTCTTGGTGAGAATAATTTTCGGGTAAAGCTTGCGTGCTTCCCATACCGGAGTGCCGGTTTTAATCCCCCATCGCTTAGCTTCCACACTGGCGGCGATAATAATTCCGCCCAAATGCTCGCAAACCCCCACAGGCTTGCCGCGCCATGCTGGGTTATCTTGCTGCTCACAAGTAGCAAAATAACTGTTCATATCTATGTGGGCAATGATTTTTTGCTCATTTTCAGACTCAATTGTTTCCATATGTATATGGTATACGATTGTTCACCTAGAAACAAGTCCAACTTTATATTTACTTGGGTTTTATTTTAAAAAAACTTTATTAAAACTTTACGTGGAATTGAGGTGATGTGTGTAAAACTTCCTGCATGGACCGCTCGTCTAAGTAGTTAGGACACGTCTCTAAGAAGGATGAAATCCGGGTGCAAGCCCCGGGCGGTCCACCACATCCTTTGACGAACTCCAAATGGCGTGTTATTATTAAACTACTTCTTAGAGACACACCTTGGGTGTGCAAACACTTGCACCCATTAGACGAGAAAAAGCCGCTCCATTCTGGAGCGGCTTTTGCCTTGTGCAAATTTTATCTTTTAAATTTTTTTGGGAACTATTTCAAATTAGCTTTGCGTACCTGCACATGTAAAGCCTTGTGGAAAAATATTATCGACAACAATACTACTAAGTAAGATAAATAAAAATACAAATGGGAATACATATCTCGGCCAATCAGGAAAGAAGTAATCGCCATATCTACTAAAACCATGGTGACAAACCAAACGATTACTATCAGAAAACTTTCCAAGTAGTTAAGTACGCCCATGCGGCGCACGACTGCAATGGTAATAATTATTAACGCTAAAAAATAAGCAATCTTCACCATGATATTATCTATATTTAGATAATGAATGAAGACTACTTTCGTAAGAACGAATAGAATTTCGCTAACAATCGTACCAATTAAGAGCGAAGCGATTGTCATGCTATAGTTTTTATTCGCTTGGTAGTTTTACGAACAACTTTTTTTGCTACCGGTTTGCGAACTGCGGTTTTCTTCTTAACCGGCTGTGAAGGAGTTATTAGATCCTCAAAACTCCAACTTCGACTTTCTGCAACCGGAACGGTTACTGAAGTTGTGTTCATTTCAGCTTCTGGAGTGTTATTATGAAAAGTTTTTTTGCTGTGAGATCTTTTGCCACGCCAGTGGTGTGGAATAAATCCGTGAAATAATCCCGCTGGTTTTTCGGCGTTTGGTCCATAAACCATTGAGTACCACTCAATCCCCAGCGCTATGCCGTACCATCCTCCAATGAAGAGAATAAGCAGCATGGTGGTAAAATCTAAAGTCAAAATAGTTCCCGATGACATTCCAAATGAATAGGTATCGAAGTCTACAACGAGGAGTAGATCGTACAATACGAACACCGCACGATGCAACATAGCAAATAAGACCATGCCTAGAATCGAACATAAATATAAATACAATGCCTTTGCTGTAGTTTTTTTCATTTTAAATTTTTATTTCAAATTTAGTTTTTATCAGACAACTATATTATACCACATTTTGGGCTTTTAAACCTGTGGGTAATTTTATTTGATGCTTAAAATACTCTTTTTGTAGGAGTCTAAGTGATCCAAAGCCACGCCAGTACCCTTGGCTACACACAAAAGCGGCTCTTCTGCTATATAGCACGGTACGCCCACGGCTTGGGCAATATAATGGTCAAGGTTACGCAGTTGGGCTGTGCCCCCTGTCATAATCATGCCTTTGTCTATAATATCACTAGCTAACTCAGGTGGCGTATCCTGCAAAACAGTTTTTACTGCTCGCACCATTTCTTTTAATTCTTCTTGAATCGCTTCTACCACTTCGTTAGTCGACATAGTTACAGTTTTCGGTAAACCTGTAATATTATCGCGGCCTTTAATTTCCATAACTTCTTCTTCTGGTAATGCCATAGCAGAGCCAATAGTAATTTTAATTTCTTCAGCAGTCCGGTCACCAATTGCCAAACCATGCTTCTTCCGGACGTATTCAATTATTGCTGCATCAAGTCTGTTTCCAGCCACACGTACTGAAGTCGAGTTTACAATTCCACCCAAACTAAGTACTGCAACATCTGTAGTGCCACCGCCCATATCGATAATTAAATTCCCACTCGCAGATGAAATTGGGATACCAGCGCCAATTGCTGCGGCAACTGTTTCTTTAATTACAAAAGCAGATTTAGCGCCTGCTGCTACTGCTGCGTCAATCACCGCACGGCGTTCTGTAGAAGTAATGCCACCAGGAACAGAGATCATAACTTCAGGGCGGAAAAAACGCACCTTACCTAAAGACTTGTTAATGAAATAGCGAAGCATAGCTTCGGTTACTCGGTAGTCAGCAATCACACCGTCTTTCATTGGCCTACTAGCAACAATGGTTTCTGGAGTGCGGCCAAGCATCTCTTTAGCTTCCTGACCAACAGCTAAAACGCGTTTATCCTCAAGGGAAATCGCGACCACAGTCGGTTCGTTAATAACGATGCCTTTTTTAGGGAAAAACACTAGGGTATTAGCGGTTCCCAAATCAATACCGATTTTACTTTGAAACATATACACTTCATTATACAGCTCTGGCCAAGGCCGGGCAATGCCACCAAAATCTGATATAATATAAGCACTTTTACTTTATGAAATCATCAACTCGTTACACTCTTATAGCCACGGGTTTCGTGGTATTCCTTATTCTTGCGCCGCTATTAATTTTTTACGTTAGTGGCCGCCCAGTAAATTTAGAAGGAGTCAGTACAGATACAACTGGTATTTTAGATGCAAAGACTAATCCATCTGGAGCACAGCTGCTAATTAACGATAAAGACCATAGCACTACACCATCCATTGCCCGCTTTTTAACGCAAGGCGAGTATGTTTTTACTTTGCGTAAAGAAGGTTATTACGACTGGAGCAAGCGTTTACCAATTGAGTCCAGTAAAGTTACCTATGCACAAGAAGGAGTAAGCGAAGTACAGCTAATAAAAAAAACTGAACCGCGCATTCTATTGCAACAAAGTGGAATAACTAGTTTTGTTTTGTTAAACGATCAACTTTGGTTTTCAAGAGGCAAACAAATCGTTCACGCCCCGCTTGAAAATCTTCAAAATGAAAAAATTACTCAACTAAGTTCGCCAACAAATACACTCGCTGTTTTGCGTAACAAGCGCCATATATACATAGGCAACAATACCGTGTTAAATACTTCAAGGAATGCTTTGTACAAACTACCAGTGTCTGCAGCTGAGCCAGTTTTAAGTGCCGCAAAAATTGCTGTGACTCCAAATGACATTATTCTGTATCTAAATCAAAGTAATAACCTGTATGCGTTTAATCCTAGCAACGGCAAAGAAACCTTAATTCGCCAAAATGTTTCTGCACTAACTATGCTCGACAACATCGGCTACTTTAGCGAAGGACAGTCAATTAGCACCGCATTTTGGAATGGGTCGGATTTCCGCGAATTTCAAACTCTAGCGGCTAATGTGCCGCCCGCAGAAGAGTTACATATTACCGATAATAAAGAGTTATTCTGCGTTTGCGATAAAAAGCTGCAACGCGTAGGGCAACAGCTAGAGCTGGTGGCGAGTAAAGCCAATGTTCATTTGGACCTAAAAACTAACGAACTGGCCATGATTACCACTAGTAACGAGCTAATGTTCTATAACTTTTTAACTAGCAAACCCCAACTACTTACCCGGGGGAATCTAAAATCCGAAAATGCGTTTCTAATTCGCTCTAGTATTGGTTATGGGTTTATTGGCAATGAATCCGGATTAGAAGCTATTGAAATTGATAGCCGTGATAAGCAAAATCGGTATCAATTAATTAGTGGTAAACAGGTGTGGCAAATTGCTATTACAGAAAATCAAAAAACCATCCTGGTTTTAATGGATGGTTCTATTGCTGCTCTCGATATTCGTAACTAGTCAAGATTGCTCCAAGTAGTTATGTTGGCTCTAAACAGCAATCCCCTGCTGTTCATCTAAAGCTAAATTAACAAGTGCATCCGCTTCTTTATTGAATTCACGGCGGACGTGAACAAACGAATAGGCTTTAAACTTTTTTAGTAGTACTAAAACTTTCGCAGCCAGCTCTTGCAGCCCTGGTTGTTTTATTTTGTACACACCCTGCATTTGTTTAACAATTAATTCGGAATCCATTTGAATGCGCGCACTGGTTGCGCCTAAGTTAATTGATTCTTCCAGCGCCTTAATTAAAGCGCTATACTCAGCTACATTATTGGTGGTATCGCCAATATAGCCACCATACGAATACAGCAACTTCCCATTCTCGTCTTTAATTACGAGTCCAATGCCAGCTGGTCCAGGGTTTCCTCGCGCGCCGCCGTCTGTGTTAATTATTACTTGCATGTTGATTTGATTCAGTTAAAATTGTTTCGGTCGAAATCGCTTCGATCGAAGCGGTCTCGCTATTAAGTATAACTTCTGGTTCAGTTTGAGGAAAGTGGACATCGAGCAAACGCATTTTTAGTTTCTTAATCCCCTGCCAAGTATCGGCCATAAGTTCGCCGGCTAGAGAAATTTTATTACCTACATCGAGGCGCGTTCCTAAGTAGCCCATGTTAAAACCAATGCAGTCGAGCTGGGCTTCGCCTAACATAACTTTAATTTGCAAATGTTGCTGCTGTGCGCCGACAGGTTTATAACTAACAATACGCGCGTCTGTAACTGAAAAAATTGGACGTGTATTTTCTGCCCCATATGGTTCAAGCTGGCAAATATCTTCGTATACTGTTAAATTAAGTTCTTCAGATTTTAGATCCGCATCTAATTCCAAGAGCGGCGGTCGCTCCTGTAGTGGATTTTGTTCAGCATATTTTAAAATCTCCACATAAAGTTGGCTTAATTCAGCCGTTTTTACTGTAAGTCCTGCGGCAGCCTTGTGTCCTCCAAATTTTACTAACAAATGTTGCACTGCTTTTAAACACTCCACGGTGTTAAAATCTGAGTTTCCTATTCGTACTGAACCGGTTGATTCAAACTCACCACGTTCTAAAATAAACGCTGGTTTGTTGTAGAGGTCGGCAATGCGGCCGGCGACTATACCAACCAATCCTTTTGGCCAACCATCACTATGAAGTAGTAATACTTTACGGTCACCTAGTAATTCAGCTTGCTCCTTTGCTTCTGAAACTAACCGATTGGTTAAGTCGCGGCGACGGCGATTAATATCTTCTAAACGATTAGCTAAAGTAATGGCCTCAGCAAAATCTTTCGCTATCATCAAGCCTAAGGCTACATCGGCATGTTCGAGGCGGCCAGCAGCGTTAATGCGCGGCGCGATTGAAAAACCAATTGTGTGACTATCTATGGTATCTTTCACTAAATCTATACCAGCATTTTCCATTAATTGCCGTAGACCCATCCATTTTGTCTTTTGTAAGACTTTCAAACCAAACTTTACTAATATCCGATTTTCGCCTAACAAAGAATGGCAATCCGCCACTGTTCCCACAGCCACTAAATCGAGCAGCCATTTATCCCACTCTGGTTGATAATCTTCAGCGGAAATATTTTTTTGTTGTATAACCTTTTCCGCTTGCATGAGCATTGCCTTTGCTAATTTATAAGCAACACCTACGCCAGTAATCTGCTCATCAGGATATTGCTCATCAGGATTTTTCGGATTAATTAAAGCAAAGCTTTGCGGCACTTCACCAGTAATTTCATGATGATCCGTAATAATTAAATCAATGCCATTGTTCTGGCAAAACTCTGCTTCAGCAACTGAGTTAGTGCCGCAGTCAACAGTAACGACTAATGTCACGCCTTGCTCTTTAATTTTTTTGAAAGCTTCCAAGTTTAAACCATAGCCTTCGCTAAAGCGGTCCGGAATGTAGCTGGCGACATCAAGGTTTAAATATCGAAATGTTTGCTGGAGGACTGCATTGGCAGTAACTGCATCGGCATCATAATCGCCATACACCAAAATTTTTTCCCCCGCCTCAATGCCCTGCCAAATTCGGTCAATGGCCTTCTGCATATCTGTAAACAAAAACGGATCATACAAATTATGATATTCCGGATTCAAAAAGCGCTCCACTCGACTCGGGGTATTTATCCCCCGATTATGGAGCAATTGCACCACCAAAGCCCGCAATTCGGGGAATTGGTCCAATATTTCTTTAGGAACCAGTTCTTTTGTTACCCATTCTTTTGCCATATGTGGTCATGATACCACAATCTGGCTACAACAAAGACAACAAACTCCGCCCATTCATTTCTACAGGCACAGGAAGATCAAAAAGTTCTAATATAGTAGGCGCCACGTCGGAGACAATGCCAGTAGGTACACGGCTAGACAGCGACACATAATCGCGGTCTTTAGACTTGGGAAATTCAAATTCTTTCGCTACCAAAATAAATGGTACCGGGTTAGTCGAGTGCTCTTTGTCTATTTCTGCAGTTTTATGATTCAACATTGATTCAATATTGCCATGGTCAGCCGTGATAATTAACGCACCACCAACATCCAAAACAGCTGTGGCAATATCGCGCAAGAAGCGATCTATATATTGAACAGCTTTAATTCCCGCTTCTAGATTGCCAGTATGCCCTACCATATCGGGATTGGCAAAGTTCGCTAAATAAAAACTAAAGTCCCCGTTACGAATTTTGTCTACTAAAATTTCAGTCAGCTGAGGACCAGACATCTCCGGATGATCTTCATAGCGTCTGTTATTATCCGGACTAGTCACAATCTGACGCTCCTCCCCTGGGAACGGCTCACTCGCTCCGCCATTAAAAAATGAAGTTACATGGGCGTACTTTTCGCTTTCTGCAATATGGAATTGCTTCATGCCATTATTGGAAAGTATTTCCGCTAGATTATTTTCCAAATTCACCGATGGAAACGCCACCTGCACTGGTAACCCAAAAAAATACTCAGTCATAGTTACGAAGTACAAATTCTGCAGTTGTTGGTGAGGTTGCTGTGCTTGCTGCGGCTGCACAATATTCATTTTTTCCGGTTGGACAAAGGCTAGTGTTAACTGTAGAGCACGATCAGAGCGAAAATTAAAGAAAATAACAGCATCGTTATCTTGCACTAACGCAGTTGGATGCATCCCGCTTTCACCTTCTTCACGTTTAATAATCGCGGTTGGAACAATCATTTCATCGTAAATATTTTGGTTATACGAATCCAAAATTGCATCTTCAGCGCTGTCTGCTGCATTCCCTACTCCCCTCGTGAGCATCTGGTAAGTCATTTCGGTCTGGTCCCAATGCTTAGCACGATCCATAGCGTAAAAACGCCCGGTAATTGAAGCAATAGTACCAACCCCGATCTCGCGGATTTTCTCGCGGATTTTTTTAAGTGTGTCGAGCGCTTCTTTTTCTCCAGTATCGCGACCATCGGTAAAAACATGAATGAACACATCTTTAACGCCTTGTTCTGCAGCCAAACCCAGTAAAGCGTATAAATGTTCATCACTACTATGCACACCACCAGCACTAACCATACCCATTAGGTGCAGCTTGGAATTGTTTTTCTTGGCGTGCTCGCAAGCTCCTAAAAAGGCCGGGTTCGAGAAAAAAGTACGATCTTGAATTGCAGAATTAATTCGTGGTAAGTCTTGACCAACAATACGACCAGCACCAATATTCAAGTGTCCCACTTCTGAGTTACCAACCTCGCCCCAAGGCAAACCCACCACTGGACCAGATGCCAACAAAGAAGTTGATGGGTATGTTGCTACAAGTTGATCTAATGACTGTGGGTTAGCCAAGGCCACCGCATTGCCATGACTATAAGAAGCGATTCCAAAACCATCTAAAACTATTAGGACAACTTTTTTAAAAGGTGTGAACTTCATCTATTTATTTAATTCCGCTTCTATGGCCATAAGTCGGTTATACTTTGCTAATCGTTCACCTCGCGCTAAACTCCCAGCTTTAATGTAGTCTGCTCCGCAAGCTACAGCTAGATCGGCGATGAAATCATCCATTGTTTCTCCACTCCGGTGAGAGATAACAACCTTATAACCATATTTTTGTGCCAATTTAATAGCTGCGACAGTTTCACCAATAGTCCCAATTTGGTTCGGCTTAATTAATACAGCATTAGCAATGCCAGCAATAATTCCAGTTTCAAGCCGATGTGTGTTAGTAACAAACAGGTCGTCGCCAACTAAGACTGCGGAGTGCCCAAGACCAGCAGTAAGGCGTTGCCAACCTTGAAAATCGTCTTCTGCACAGCCATCTTCAATAATCTGTAACCCATACAATTTCTGCCATTGTTGGTAGAGTTTGTACATACTAGCTGGTTTATAATTTTTACGGTCCGTTTTTAAGCTATAGATTTCTTTATCTGCGTCGTAAAACTCAGTTGCTGCGGCATCAATCCCCAAAGCAAAATCTTTACCGACTTTGTAACCAGCAGATTTAATTGATTCCACTAAAACGCGCAAGGCTTTTTTGTTGCTACCGATTTTTGGTGCAAACCCACCTTCATCCCCAACACCAACGCTTAAATTCTTTTTTACTAACGCCGATTTCAGCTGACCAATAACAGCATGAGACTTCTGAATTTTATCGGCAAATGACCCTTTCAAAGGAATTAAGAAAAATTCTTGTATATCTAGACCGGAGTCTGCGTGCACACCGCCATTTATTACATTAAGAAGTGGTGTAGGTAGTTTTGTGTGCTTGAATTTGTAGTAGTTTGATAGAAACGCATACAATGGTTTGCCAGAAATTTGAGCAGCAAGTCTGGTGCAAGCCAATGACACTCCTAAGATTGCATTGGCGCCGAGCTTGGATTTATTTGTGGTTTTATCTGCAGCTAGCATAATTCCTTCTATTTCTTTCAGATTCGAAACTAGCTGACCTTTAAGTAATCTAAAAATTGTTGTATTAACATTACGACAAGCGCGTTTTACTCCCAGACCAGAATAACGCTTTTTGTCGCCATCGCGCAGCTCCAAAGCTTCGTGAGAACCAGTCGATGCCCCGCTAGGCACGCTAGCAGTTGCAAAAAAATCACCTGACCATACAGTCACTTCTACCGTAGGATTGCCCCGGCTATCTAAAATTTCTCTCGCGACAATACGCGTAATTTTATTTTTCATTTTTATTTCTTGCCGTTTGTATAAAATCTACAATTTATTATACCACAAATTTATATACATTGTACGATAAAGCCGCTGTTAACCAGCGGCTTTATTCAAAGCTTTATTTAGACTTTAAGGCCTCAACTCCAGGTAATTTATTCCCTGCCAAATACTCTAACATTGATCCGCCACCAGTAGAGATATGGTCAAAATATTCAAATTGATGCGCTTGGCGAATTGCGGCAACTGTTTCTCCCCCGCCCGCAGCTGCAAAAGCCTTACCTTTACTAACCCCACCCACAACTTTAGCAATCGCCATGGTACCGGCACGAAACGGTTTCTTTTCAAAATATCCCAATGGCCCATTCCAACAAATAGTTTTAGCTCCCTTTAAAATCTTCGAATACTCTAAAATTGTTTTTGGGCCAATATCACAAATCTTTTCTGTTGGGTGAATGTCATAACGATTTCTAACAATCGCCTTAGCACTTGGGTTTTGCGTATCATACACTGCGACATCTTTTGGTAAGACTAACTTGTCCTTAAAATTTTTCATTAATGACCAAGCGAGTTGAACGCTTTCTTTTTCTATCACCGATTCTCCAATCGA
Source organism: uncultured Candidatus Saccharibacteria bacterium (assembly GCA_964650345.1). Classification (GTDB taxonomy): domain Bacteria; phylum Patescibacteriota; class Doudnabacteria; order UBA920; family UBA920; genus UBA920. The sequence continues at coordinate 35,237 of CAZYSI010000004.1, forward strand.
CAAGCCCTCAGCAGCAAAAAAAATATTTGCCAAACCACCGCCAAGTAAAATCTGGTCTGCACGTTGTCCTAATTTTGTTAAAGTCTTTGCTTTATCAGAGATTTTAATCCCTCCCATCATCAGCACAAAAGGGCTTTTAGATTTGTTAATTAAATAACTTAAATTTTTGATTTCCTTTTCCAGGCATGGCCCTACAAAAGAAGGTAAATGTTTGGTTATTGCTACCACTGAGGCTGCTTGGCGATGACACACTGCAAAAGCATCGTTAACATACACTTCGCCTAAAGATGCGAGCGTCTTTGCAAACGCATCTGCGTTATCATCTTCACTAGAATAAAAACGCAAGTTCTCTAACATCACTACGTCCTTGCTTGGAATACTAGCTATAGTTTTACGGACTGCTGGTTTAGTAACATCACCTTTTACAAAAACAAGATGATCAATCGGGTAATCTGGAACTTTGTCTTCTGTTTCAACAAATTTGGTTTTTAAAAATTGGGCTAAACATTCTGCCATGGGCTTAAGCGACAACTGGTTATTCCACTTCCCTTCTGGACGACCAGCATGAGATAGCACAATTACTTTAGCGTTGTGCTTCCGCAAAAATTGAATCGTCGGAACAATTGATTGAATGCGAAAATTATCAACAAGCTTTCCTTTTTCGTTAATTTCCTCATTTAAATCTACGCGCAACAAAACTGTCTTATTTTTTATATCAGCTGATTTTAGGTAATTATAGCCCATTTTTAATGTATTTTGCTTGACTTTGTGAAGGTTTTATGATATAAAATATTAGTCTGATTTCTTTGGAGGAAAACGCATGATTATGGAGTCAATCGATCTTGGCAAGGAGGTTGTAAAAGCAGAGGCGAGAAGAGCTGCACGCACGATCCTGCTTTGGGTAATGGTAATATCGGGCGGAGTCGTTGCGATCGGTTCGATGGGACTTCTCGCAGCGTATGCGCTGTGGGGTACCCCATCCTTAGACAATACCTGGGGCTGGTTCCTAACTAGCGGATTGTTCTCAGCTGCGCTCTGCGGCATGGCAATCACCATGCTAACGGATTAGGAAGTCATAATCCGTAAAAACCCACGGTCTCTTGTGAACTCAAGAGGCCGTTTTTATTTTGTCTATTTTACACTTTTTCCTACCAGAACAGCTTGTTCAACTAAGCGATTTGAGTAACCAAACTCGTTGTCGTACCAAGCTATTACTTTAATAAAATCTCCATCAATAACTTGAGTCAAAGACAAATCCACAACACAGCTTGCTGAATTACCAATAATATCTGATGACACTAATGGTTCATGACTAACAACTAGACGGCCTTTGTATAGTGGATGGTTGCTAGCTTCAATAAATGCATTATTTACTTCCTCAATAGTAGTTTTCTTTTTAAGAAGTACAGTGAAGTCCGATAAACTGCCAAC
>CAZYSI010000005.1:0-33451 GCA_964650345.1 uncultured Candidatus Saccharibacteria bacterium
GTTGTCGGTGGCATAGCTTTGTACGTAACTCAAAATCGAGCTAATGCCCCAGAAACGAACAATAATACTAACACCGAAACACAAGCCGAAGAAGAAGAGTTTGTTGGCGATGTTGTTGGAGACCCACAAACCACTGACTTTACCCCAACCAGCGCTACCGTAGCAGTTAGCACACAAACGCCAGGCAATTCCGTTACTGTAGACAATGCTTTTCTCGACAAGGCTGGTTTTGTGGTCATACACGAAGCTACAGCTAATGGCCAACCTGGTAATGTAGTTGGTTCCAGCGGTCTTCTAAGTGCTGGGGCTAAACAAGATTTGGAAATTAACGCTCCACTCAAAGCAGGGGCAAAGTATATTGCCATGCTCTACACCGATAACGGCGACAAAAAGTTTACCCAAACCGCAGACGCGCCTGTAAAAGTTAATGATATTGCCTTGATGACTCTATTTTCCGTCAGCCAATAACACTTAGCAACATAAAAACCGCTTTTAAGCGGTTTTTATTTTTGACGCAATATCGGTGCAGCGGCATGCAATTGTTTATCTAAACTTAGCCGATCAGGAAAAAGCAGTTCCACTATCTGTCTAAAACTCCTATCATGACGGTGAATTTTTAAATGCACTACTTCATGATGAACAACATATGCCACCAAACGCTCTGGTAAATACATTAACTTAGTGTTAATGGCAATAATCCCCTGGCTATTGCAACTCCCCCATTGAGACTTCATTGGTTTAAGGCGCAAGCTCGTAGGCCTGACTCCAACGATTTTCTCCGATTCCAATTCACAACGCCTAACCAATAAACGCAGTTCTTGCAAACTGCGTTTTTTCTCTAAGATATTTTTCGGTAAAATTTTAGTTTTTAACCCAAGCATTACGCTTTTTTAAACTTTACGGTAAACAGTGGTTCATATTTGTCACCAGCTTCATCGGTAACTTCCACAGTTTCGCCAGATACTAATTTATTGAGCGCTAAGTCTGAAAGCATTTCAATGTCGTTTTTCACATGCATTTTGTAGGCATCAAGTTTTTGAAAATCCGCCATCTGGTCATTTTTTGTTTCGGTTTCAATTTGCTTTTTGCGCATTTTAAGAGCATCCAGTTTTTCAACTATTTCCTGGTACTCTTGATTAGCAATTAATGAGTCTTTATAAATTTTCCTGATCTCTTTCGCTTTATTGCGAGTTTCGCGTATTCGATTAAAAACTTCTTGTAAGTCATTCATAGAAATATATTATACCATACCTACTTTAGCAAACTACGGTTCTAGTTTTTCTCAAAATTTAAAGCACAGGAATTTATGCAGTAGCGTTTCCCGCCTTTATCTACTGGTCCATCATCAAAAACATGCCCCAAATGCGAACCACAGCGCTTACAAACCACTTCGGTACGAAGCATTCCGTACTCGTTATCTTCTCGCAGTTCAACATGCTCTAAATTCATTGGATCGGTAAAGCTTGGCCAACCCGTGCCGGAGTCGAACTTAGTATTGGAATCGAATAACTGCTGGCCGCAGGCTGCACAAGCATAAATTCCATCCTCATGGTTACCCACGTACTTACCAGTAAACGCTGGTTCTGTCCCTTTTTCCCGCAGCACTGCATACTGCTCTGGGGTTAAATCTTTTTTCCATTCTTCTTCGCTTTTTTCTATTTTATTCATATACCTAAAGTATAACAAAAACCCCTAGGAAAATACCTTGGGGTTTTTGTTAAATTTAATTTCTGACGTTGGGTAGGACAACTGGTTCTGAAGCACCACCAGCGCCGCCTCCGCTGCTACCATTACCGCCGTCAGGTTCAACTGGCATCAGTATTGGTTCTGGGACGTAATCGCTGTTAAGAATGTCCTGCACCAGAGGCACAATTATGGTTGAGCGCCAGTAACCAGATTGCTGCCAATTCCGAATTGGAAATACCATTGACGGTACATACAATTCCCCGCCAGTAGCTGGGAAGGTTGTAGTGTTCATGTTTGGATCGCTATACCACATCTTTACCCACTTCACACTTGGAGTATCTAGTTGTAAAACAGTATTCTTTACATTTGGCTCAGTAGATGGATAGGTATAGTTACGGAAACCACCTCGTTCAGCTACTTCCACAATTTTTTGAGCATCGGTCACACCGGCGTAAGAAGAGCGTTCGAACTTCTTAGTAGTTAACTCGTACAGGCTAACTACCCGCTTAGTGCGAATGTCGTAAGTTAAGTTCAATCCATTTGGCTGCCCACCTTCATCGTACACAATTTCACCTTCCAACAGTAATGGGTAAACTACTTGAACCTGCTCAGGAAAATAATATCCCGCTTTCTGATCTGCTGGTAAAGCATCGTACATAATGCGCCAGTAGCTGTCTTGAACAATTGGAGATCCATAAGCTTGAGTGGAAATTCCATAGTCTGCTAAAAATTTGTTAGTGGCTTCAAACACTATATTGTTTGCGGGAATATCCTTTTCAGTTAAAGGAGGCATTTCCGGACAAACGTTAATTAAACACTTATTTTGAGTAATCTGGGTAGCACGCTGCCAGTCTAAATTAATACTCACACTGCCATAAGTCATATCTACATTTACTGCGTAGCCATTAGGCTTGTCTTCCACAAAGGCAAAGTTCTGAATAATAACGTCGTTAAATTTATTCAAATCTACTAGACCAAAGCTAAGCATGCCCAAAATTCTTTCTACCAAGGTAGTAGACTGCTTCGGAGTAGCCCTTCTAAGTACAGATTGCCTAGACTGCAAACCAGTAATGTCTTTGCCAACATACTCAAAAGTATAATTTGTAATTGGGTAAGGCTCACCTGGGGCAATTAATTTCTGCTTACTAGACATAGCTTGGTCAGTACTAAATGCCCGCATAGCTGAATCTGCAGCATTGCCACCGCCAGTGCCACTTTCGGCCTTATTTACAATTGCGACTTTATCGAGCTCGCCAAAAGATTCTTCCGCAGCTTCAGTAACTCCATACTCACCAGAAAGCAGTTGCCCAGCTTCACGAGAACTTTGGGTTTGGAACAATGGCTGATCAGTGCGGTTCTGGATGTACCAAAGACCCCCAGCGGCTAGGGCGATCATTACCACTAGTGCGGATGCTAAAATTTTATTCATGAAATTAGGGATTAATTTATTTTCAGACGCAGCGGTTTGCGCTGCTTTCGCTTGAATATCTTCGCGAAGCAAAGCAATGAATCGATCGTCAACTGGTACATTGGGTTTAGCCTCTACCAAACGCTCAATTGTATGACGGATCGCGGGATCGGCTGGATCTAAACCGAGTTCCCGACAAATATATGAAAGTTGTTCGTTAGTGAGCATAAATGTGAGTTAAGAATAAAGTTAGAATTAAAAGATGGGAGTGTTTTTGTAATTGCACAATTATTCTAGAAAATTGCATTTTCAGACTACCTTCGGTTTTACCAGTAATAGCAGAAATTTCCGAGTAGGGCATTTCATCCCAAAGCCGCATACTCACTAATTCTTGTGCTTCTGCTGGCAGAGTCATGAGCAGTTTATGCAGTGCTTCATTCGTTAGCTTCTGCCCTGTCTCAGCTTCGACGTTCAAGTCACTTGCTAAGTCATAATGAGCGTCAATATTATCTGTCGGTTTCTGCTTGCGGTACTCATCAATCAACAAGTTCCGGGCAATTCGGTATAGCCAAGCTTGAAAAGTGCCCTTGGATTCATCTACCGTATGGATTTTATCCATGGCTTTAAAAAATACTTGACTGGTTAGGTCTTCGGCTAGGTCTTGATCAAACGTCCGAAAATAGAGAAACTTGTAAATTTTCTCAACATAACGGTCGTACAGATACACAAATGACTCCATTTGGCCAGCCTTGCAGTCAGCTATAATTTTAGATTCAGATATTTCCACGTTTAAATTGTATCACGGTTACAGCTATATATACGGGATTATGCAGAGAAAGTAACACTACTTTCTAAGTAGATTTTTACAAACACAAGCAAACTATTTGTTTAAAAGAGTAGTTTTATACTTATGCGGTTTATGTGGTCTTAACCGAACGATTTTAGGATTAAGGCCCTTAGCCTTGAGGGCAGTTGCAAGCCCTCTTACGTAGGCGCTTTGGTCATACCCTAAACCAATTACATCTGGTTTGAGGCGAACAATTGCTGGAATATGGTCACCGACTGCACCTAAAATTGCCTTGTCTACTCCAGGCGTAGCTTTAATTAGCGCTAGCCGCTGCTGCTCGGTACGGCGCGGTACGCGGCCCTTAATGCGAATTACGTTTTTGTCGCGTGCGATTGAGACTATTAAATATGCTTCGGTCCCTTTTTTAGCTAAGCTGCGCGCTTGGTCAAACATATGTAAATGCCCTGGGTGCACCATGTCAAAAGTACCAAAAATTAAGATGCGGGTTTTAGACATATTACACTCCCTTGCTAAATAATGATTTCACAAACGCAATATCGTCTTTTTGAAAAAAACGAAGAACAAGCAAAGCCAAGCTGTATACTGCAACGCCAACCAACACCGCTGCGATTAAATGCTTATCGCGAACAAACCAAACTGCAACCCCCATAATACAGCTAGCTAAAATTGGCTGCCATAAGATTGAGAAAAATTTAAAGTCTGTAATTTTCTTACGCACAAAGTAGAAGTAAAACAAGCCTTGGAGGAATTCAGAAACCAAAGTCATAATTGCAGCGCCAACAATTCCGACACGCGGTAACAAAATAATATTACCAACTATATTAATTATTACATTGGCACCAGTAATGACTACAGCCCATTTAGTTAGCTGAGAAATTACCAAAGAGTTGACTACAATATATAAAAATAAAATTGATGGCGCCCATACTAAAATAGCCAGTATAGCAGCTGCATCGGTATATGCAGGACTAAGAATACCAATAATTGGTTTAGCCAACAGCATGCCACCAACCCCGATTGGAAACGCCAGTGCTGCCATAAAGCGGAGATATCGCTCTAGGATTGCCCGGATATCTGTAATTTTACCCTCGGCCATGAGCGAAGCAAATAACGGGTACAAAGAGTGCGATACCACTGCTGGAAAGAAAGCTAATAAATCATAAAACTTATACGCTGCGCTATATAATCCAGTTTGGGCATAACCCAAAAACTTGGTTATTAAAACCACATCAATTCGATTATAAACCGTGCTGAAACCAACAAGCATAGCAAATGGAAGCGCCGCTAAAAATAACCCCCGGATGAATTGCTTGTCTAGCGAACGAAAACCTTTCATAATCTCCGGTTTGCCAATATGCTTTTGAATAAAGTGATAATAAATAATTACTGCTAAGGTGGCATAAATAACTTGCTGCAACGTTAGCATTACAATTCCCCCACCAGACCAAATTGTAATGAAAATCAAAATTACATTAATTAGCGAGGCTAGAAAGTTTAAGAATGCAACCTTCTTAAGGTCATAGTGAACTGTCATTACCGCCAAGAATGGGTAGGTTAACCCATGTACAGCGACCCCTAAACCAGCCACAGCGATTGCCTTAAAGACCACTGGTTCGTAATTGTTGAATGCAGCAATCGCTAACATAGCACCGTACACAGCCGTAGCAAGAACAATTTCAACTGCTAAGAAGTTATGGAAATATTTTTTAGCCTGATTGCGGTCTTCACTACTCTTTTTAATAATATATTGCTGAATCCCGAAGTCTATAATTACTCCAAATAGCGTGGCGTAAGACAACACGAACTGAAACTGACCGTAGCGATACGGACCCAGATAGTAAGTAAGTAAAATGTAAGCTAAAAATAATAGGACCAGAGAAATGATCCTTGAAATAGACAGCCATAAAATATTTTTGGAAGGCGAAGACATGATGCCAATATTGTAACATAAAAGCCGGCCTAGGGCCGGCATATGAAGGAGACAGGTTATTTAGTCAGTAATGAACCTTTGGGATAACTATCTACTTCTGCTTGTGGCAGCACTGCGACATCTTTAATTCCCCGCGCTACAAAAGCGTCGTAAGTCATCGGGAAAGCAAGGTTAGCGTTTAACAAATACACCTCAGCTTTTTTATCGCCTTTAAAAGCTGTGCCTTCTTTTGGCAACACAGGAGCTCCGTCTGGTAAATTCTTAATAGTGTCATCACCAAAACTAAAGTCTGGGGTTATGCCCTTTTGTTTGGCAACAAAAGCAGAAATAGCGCTTTTTTTACCGTCACGATAAACGTACAGTTGGCCAGATTTTTTGTCACTAAAGAAAGTGTTATTAGCAGGCAGCGGGAATGGCCCTAACTGCAAAGCATTCATTTCTGGGTCGGTTAATTCATATACAGTCTGGCCGGCAAAACCACGATTCCGATAAATTTCGCCATCCATTGGTTTCTTCTTACCATCTTCGTACAAATAGACTGTTGGGGAGTTGAAACTCTTAATTAAACTACCAGCTTTCGGCAAAACCATGCCGTCTTTCTGATATTTATTTATTACGCTATCATCAACCACTTGAACACTATTATTTGCACCATATTGCAAGTAAGTGGCATAAGTGAATATTTTTAACTTACCTTCTGTTAATAAATACACTGCTGGGTTGGTTGCAGCTTTCAATACTGCACCATCTGAAATAGTAATCTCTGCTCCGGTAGTAAATTGGTCAGCCTCGGAAGCTGTCACAGAAATGGCATTAGAAGTTTTTAGACCACGATCTTTAATAGCCTGCTCGCTAATAGCCCGTTTTTGATTACTGGTAAACAAGAAATATTTTCCATCAACTTTAATTAACGTATTGTCTGGCACACCGTACAAACCTTTGTCGGGATAGTTATTGAAAGTTGATTTAGAAACTTTTTTAGCCTTCGATAGCTTTATATTATGCGCCTTGGCCACAAACGAGAGCAGTTTATAGCGGCCGCCGTTTTCTACTATATAAACATCACCTTTACTTGAACTCTTAATTAAGTTACCAGTAGCTTTGGAGTCGTTGTCGCTAGAGCTACCAGAACCAAACCAGAGTTTAAAGAAACGCCAGAAATTGTAATTACCATTGAATACGTGCGGAGTGTAACGGTACAAAGCTGCGGTTGCAGAATTGGACAAAGTAATGCTCTGTTCAGCTTGTACGCCCTCGTAACCACCTAAAGTATTCCCCAATGTAATAGTGTCGCCGACCTTAGCAGCTCCGCCATTAAACCATGGACCACGGCCACCTGGAGTCTCAAATGACTTCATCAAAGATTTCGCTGCGCCCAGGTAACGATTATTTTCGGCATCAACACCGCCGAACAATTGGAAATAAAAACCTTTGTAAATTTCTCCGCAAGGCTGACTATCTGGACAACCAAAACCCATAGAAAAATCTAAAGCTCGTTGCAGTTGCTCAGCAGTAGCATTTTGTCGGCCAGTAATTAAACTTTGCTCTTTATTTAACGTAACTAAAATTACTTGGGGATTTAGCCCACTTGAGCGAGCGGCATCGTAAATTAACTCTGCTGCTGTTCGGTTAGTAGTAGAAGAGGCGCTAGGATCTTCTAATTTTTCCTTCAGAGCCTGATTATTTACCGGCTCTTTCAGTTGAGAAATAAATGAATTAGAAGTATTAGCTAGTACACTACCTTTGTTCTCCAAAAACTTTTGAATGTCACTGGCGGACATGGTTTTGGAATTAGAAAAAACTTTATCATCGATTAATTTATTTGGATTAAAACCAGACTGTACTGACTCAGCAGCAAAAGCAAAACTGCTACTAAACAAGCCGGAAAAAATTAAACTTATGACAATTAAATATGAAATTTGTTTTTTCATGAACGATTGTTTATTTCTTTTAAAGAATATTTGCACTAGTTCTTAAGTTTAGACGCTAGAACACACTTGTTATTACAGTATAAGATAATGAGATGAAAATCAACTATAAAACATAGGGTTCACCAATGGAAAATTGGGAAATATCTTTGTCTCCAACAATAATTACAGGGAAAAGATTTAACGCGCGCTCTGTGTAAAACTTTCCATTCACTGCGTGCAAAATTCCATTTACCACCCAGTAAATAGTCGGGTTATTAGCAGTCCGAACCAAGCTGCCGTCAGGCGGAGCCATAAAACTACCCACAACCCAAGAATCAATTTCGGCATTACTGACCGTTACAACAGCAGAATACTTAAAACCGCGCATAGAGAAAACTTGCCCAGTTAATGGACGGCGCAAACCGTTTTGGATGTAATAGACAGTGGCGCTATTCGGACTCTTAACCAAGCTGCCGTCCAACGGTACTGCATAAGAACCTTCAGGGAAATAGTTTAAATCTGCCCTGCTAACCATTTTTATTTTAGCGTTAGCAAAACGCTGGCTTTTTACAAATAAACTAATTACTTGCCGCTTACCACCATTAATTAAATAAAACTCGGTAGTGCCACTAACTTGCACTACATCGCCATCAGACAGAACAACAATTTGATCTTCTAAACTTTTAGCAGCGTTAATCCTTCCACTGCCGAGCAAGCCTTGGCAAGATTGGCCAGCACACTGACTCAAGTTTAAAGCATCAATTGGATCAGACGAGACTAAAATACGATCACGAATCTGGCGATTGCTAGAGCCTGGAAATAGCGAACGAAGTAGGGCTGCCTGCGCAGACACATAAGGCACGGCTAATGAAGTCCCAGACGCGTAAGCATACGAATCTGAAGACTCCCCGCCTGTGCTCGGGTCATGGTTAATAGTAGAAATAATTCTTTTACCTGGCGCAGATACGTCCACACAAGCTTTTCCAAAGTTAGCAAAAGATGGTTTTAAATCTCTAATATCCGTTGCAGTTACTCCGATGATCATATTTTGATCGTTGTCATTGCAAATCGGGAACACTGGTTCTTTGTCTAGATTCCCGCCAGTAACAGCAACATCATTCCCTGCGGCTGCAACTATTACTACATTTCTATCGAAAGCATAAGTAATGGCATTGGCTAACACTGTGTCGTGTGCAAAACCAATTCCTCCCAAAGACAAATTAATTACATCGGCATCGTGGTCCGCTGCCCAAACAATGGCTTCAGAAATATTAGATGATGCCCCTGTGCCATCGCTGTCCAATGCCTTAATTGGCATTATAGATACTCCATAAGCTGCCCCAACAATCCCTTTTTCATTATTTGCAGTGGCAGCTATAACCCCAGTTACTAATGTGCCATGACCATTGTCATCGGAGTTAGTTTTACGAGAAATAGCTTTTTGAGTGATGGTATTGTAACCTGCTACGAATTTGGTGCGAGAGAAGTCAGTATGAGTGGTGTCGACCCCAGTGTCGATCACAGCCACCACTACATCTCTACTTCCAGTGGTTTTTTCCCAAGCTTTAACAAAATTAGCTTTGTGTAGTGCCCATTGTCTATCCGTGTTATCTGGATTTGATGAAAATCCTGGATCGTTTGGTGCTTTGCTCTTATTTTTTCGAGAGGCTGTGTTAGTAAACTCTGAATCTGGCTCAAGAAAATTGTAAAAACCAGCATAAGTTTGCTGGAGGACTTCTAAAGATGAAGCAGTGCTAAACCGATACGTATTAGCAAATTCAGAATTGCTATCTCCCTCAAATAACAGCTCAATATTGTTTAGTCCGGGAATAGCTTTAAGAATTGAGTTGTCATTGCCTTTAAGCTGAATAACATAGTGCTGATTGTCGCTAGCAGCCTGAACAGTATTAATAGATAGTGTGAGAACGACAAAACACCCTACTATTAGTAGGGTTAGAGTTAAGATTTTAGGTTTAAATAAGACTCTAAGCACTTTGATTACTTTGTTTTTTTGTATAGCGCCCAGCAATTGAGCGTAGTTTAATTTTAAATAGGTCGATTAACGACTCAATGTAAGCTTTTAACGGAACATGACCACCACCGTGCTCAGTCCACGACACGCCGACTTCTTTAATTTTATACCCCTGGGTGTTGGCAATGGTTAGTACTTCCATGTCGAACCCCCAGCGAAGCACAGTCACTAATGGAAAGATATTTTTAGCAGCATCAGCTGTGAAAGCTTTGAAACCTAGTTGGGTATCTTTAATACCTGGTACAGCGAGGAGTTGAATAAGTAAATTACTCATACGCGACAAAACAATTCTATATATAGGCTGATGAACCTTTACTAAATCTGGTTCTGTATAGCGCGAGCCAATAACCACGCTGTAACCTTGGTCAAAATATGGCAAAAACTTTTCAATTTCTGAAATCGGGGTAGCATTGTCTGCATCCATGAACATGATAATGTCACCGGTAGCAAACTTCAGCAAACCTTCTTTAACAGCTGCTCCTTTCCCTGGGGTAGTAACTAACTCTACCCGAGACTTTTGAACAGTGGTTGCCTCTAATTGCCTAACCACATCGGCAGTGCGGTCTTTGCTGTTGTTATCGATAACAATAATTTCGTAGTCATAGCCTTGTTTTTCCAAATAGCCGTCTACGCTAGTAAGGGTTTCAGTGATGCGCTTTTCTTCATTATAGGCCGGAATAACCACGGATAATTTTTTCATTTCTAGGTTCGTTTACTTTTCCCTATTATAGCAAAAATCTATTAAAAAAGAAGGTTCGGCACTGGTCCGAACCTTGGTTTTAATTTTCTGTTCTCGTTTACTTAATAAGGCCAGTACCAGTTTCGGCCAGGGGTGTAGACCCTAATGTCTGGACGATAGTTAGTATTGTTCGTCTCGACAACAATAATGGTGGTTTCGGTACTACGAGAATACCGGAAAAAAGGTCTCCGACTGTATGGACTCAGACCGCCATCCCAGTCCTGACGGACAGTGGTGGCTCGCTGTCTTTGGTAAACTGGGGCGCTTTGCGGCTGAGCGCGATCGGGAACAAAACACAAGACTGTCCTATTTTGTGTCCGATCCCAGCAATCCACCCATCGGCCGGAAACTTGAGCTGAGGCAGTTAGTGTGAATCCCCCGCCTATTAAAAGGACGGCAAAGAAAAGAAAGTGCTTCATAGTGATCCTCCTAGATTGTTCTGCTATTTAGATTATATCACCTAGCTGACTTAGTTATGAAAACAGAATGCAAAAACAAAAAAGGACTGAAACGAAATTAATCGTCTCAGTCCAAGAGGTTGGAAACAGATAACTGCCTGTACCTACATGATCTGCGTTTTGCCACGCCGAACTGTGGTCTGAACAGGGGTCGGTTGTGTCCGAACCTGATTCGTCAGAGGGTTCCCGATCGTGGGCCGCGATGGCCGCGTTCCACCGGCTACGCCCGTGGAGGGCTGGCTGGGTCTAACTGGCGGCTTTGGCTGCGTTTTGGGTCCTTGTTGAGTGATGGTCTGGACAACGTCCTTCCCATCTGTCCAAATTCCCAAGTTAGACGCTTCCTTCAGCCCTTGTCCGTCGCAACGGAACTTCTTCCCGTTGTTAACTACAAACAGGTTAGCATGGCCATTCGACCACTCAACCGTCACGCCTCGACCGAGATCGGCTCGCTTGCCTTTCTTGATCTTAGCTCGGTTGATACCCCAATCGGCAACAGTGAGATACGTAATGTCCTCACTGGCGTTAACTAGTTGTTGACCTGCTTGCAGGGCGACACCTTTCCCGCCGTCTATCGCCGCATCACCCCAGTCGCTTCCCCGAGCCTTGCTTATGGCCATGGAAGCACCAAAGCTTCCTAGCTTCTGCCACCACTGCCCGGCGACGCGAGCCTTGAACGACGTTTCGTTTTCCCAGCTTACGTTAGTAGGGCAGGGGTTGATGTATTCGGTTGGCCCCGGAACCTTTTCAATGCAGATCCCTGGGGTCTCCGAAGCCTCAGTTCCCTCAGGACACTTCGGAGCAGGCGTAGGAGTTGGTGTGGGTGACGGAGTAGTCTGCGGCGGAACATTTTCCGCTACCGCTGTCTTAGGATAACGGATATCCGGAGCCGGATTTCCGCAGTCCTCACGAGCAACGATCTCCTGACCCTTGAAAATGAACTTCTCGCCTTCTTTTTGGGCGACCCACTGATTGCCCTTAACCGTGAGCATGTATACACATGCGTCGGCTTCTAGACCACGAATTTCCTCGCCGGCCCGGAGTTTACGGTGAAGACCGAAGTATGTCGGCCGGTAGAAACTGGCCGTCCCGTTCTGCAAAGCTGTGACACAAGCGTTACCGCCAGTATCGCCGCTGCCGAAGTACATTCGCTTCTGCGCGCTGACCACGGTGGTCGACGCTGCAAAAACAACCAAAAGACACACAATGTAAGTTATCTGTTTCATATTTCCTCCGAATTGTTGTAATCTCACCGCGATGCGGCCTGTAGCACAATACTACTCACCTCGCGGTGCCCATCTAACCGAATTGTTAGACAGATCAGTGCTCACCAAACGCCTGACTAATAGAAATATTTCAGGGTGATGAGCAATAATCTGCCTGTCATAACTTGAATCAACTATGACAGAACAGTATAGCACAAAACACATGCTTTGTCAATAGTTGAAGACTTCTTCCTGAAAAACGAAGAAATCCCATTATTTTAGGTCTTTTTTGAGCCTAAGTCAACGGGATTTCAGTACAATCTCTAATTTTTAATGGCTTATTTAAGCCAAGCTACAGCTGCTCAGTTTGGGTTAATTTGCCGAATACTACCAAGCGACGAGCTGTAGTACCGACTGGCCAACAAGTCGACAAGGCCACTAACGATTCCGCAGTATTTACGAATTGAGCTTGATCGTTAGCTGCGTACTCACCTCGGCGAGTAACAACAAAATGATGTCTTACCTGCTTACCATCTTTTTGAGTTGCAGTAATGGTAAACGAAGTACCATCTGTTACTTGACCCAGTATAGCGAAAATTTGTTTGTAAGGACTTTTATCCCAAAGGTAACCACTTGAGTGTCCAGAAATATAGCTAGTGCCAACTTGCCCTGGCATAACTGTTCCAGGATAGTGCACTACGCCTTTTTTTAAATCAGCGTCAAAATCTTTTACATCTTTAGTCCAAATTAATGGTACGGAAATATTGTTAGCAGGAATTTCTAATTTACCAGGAATATCCCAATTAATGTCTGTGCCTGAATTTAAATTGCCTTGCGCTGGTGCACCAGTCTGTCCGCTACTCGCTTGCTGTGAAGCTGTGTACGCAGTTTGGTTGCTAACCACTCCTGGCGAAGACAAGGTTGGATTATTCTGTTGATACTCACGAAGCGCGTCTGGCTCAACGTAGTACGGAGAACCTGGGTTCACATATTGAGCAAACTTGGTTACTCCGCGATTAAGCGCTGCGGCAGTAATGCGATTGCTTATGAGCTCTTTGTTAATGTATTTGTCTACTAACTCTTTCTGCTTGTCTGTAAACGGTTTGTTAGTCCAAGGGTTAGTGTCTTGAATAACTAATTCACCGTCAGGGGTGTTAGTACCCCGAGTACTGTAAACCTTTGGATTCAAATCCAATAAATATTTTTCAAAGTTCGTTAGACCATTCCCAGAAACATCGGTGTCCATGGAAATAATGGCTTCATCATTTACCGCAAAGAAGAACTGGGCCATCCATTTCAAATAGGCTGCTTCTTGATCTTCTTTAAGATTTTCTAAATCTTTATTTGAAGATCCATCAGTAATTTTTTCTAAGGTAATGTTATTGGTGCGGAAAATGTTGGTAAAAGAAAAATCGCTGAAATAGAAAAAGTACAAGCCTAAACCGATAACAAAAATAACCGCGTAAGGAGCAACGCTTTTTGCTAGCCACAATACAAAAGCATAAGCCTCATTCCCTTTATCTGTCGCAGGACCAAGAAGCTGTGACAAAGGCCCAGCTGAACCAGGAGTTTCTTTTGGCGATGCATGCAAAGTAACTTCTAAATTTTTATATGGCTCTTCTAAGGTCTCTAAGAACGGTAAGTCTGGTGGTAAGTCTCCGGCATGGACAACTTCAGTTGGTTTATCTACAGAAGGTGCTAAATCTTCCGGAGTGTCTTGTGTGCCGGTTAAATTCAAAAGCTCATCGATGCTATCGGTAGCAGCGATTTGTTTACCAGGAGACTGTGGAGTTTTATTGATATTGTCTGATTCAGCCATAAAAATAAATAATTGATATCTAAATTATACTACTAAAATTAGTAACTAGCAATTATAATGATATTTTACAGTTTTGTCAATGGAAGCAATCTAAAACTATATTGACAGGAAACTTTAAACGGGTATAATCAGCTAGCGTTCGGAAATTTTCAGTTCAAAAGTGAGGGAATGTATGAAAGAACTTTGCATCAAGCTCTTTGCTATGATTTTCTGTGTTCTGCTCTCGCTGAGCATAGTAATGATCTTTGACAAAGGGCCCGAGGCCAATGCTGATGAAACTCAAGCGGTCATACCAATCCCCCCACCTAAATCTAAACTCGAGCTCTGCCAAGAGCACAAGGATGAGGGCCTGGCCCTCATCAAACGATTCGAGGAAAGGGGTGATATAGAAGTAACCTTGGAGTCCGCACAAGAAGACGTGGCGATAATAAACAAAGCTGTGGGGCTGCTGCAGCTTGCCAATAGGTGCCCGGAAATGAATGTTGAGCAAGATTGGCGCGACGCCATTAGGACGAAGGAAAAAATGGATAATATCGAAAGATTCCTTCGCGCTCTCATCGAATCGCGCAAGCGGCAATAGGCTCAATGGCCGCACTCAACCACTACGCAGGACCCCGTGTCCTGCTCTTTTTTTTAGGCTAAAATTTTGCTAAAATAGAGGAATGAAACTATTAGTTACCGGTGGAGCCGGTTTTATTGGCTCTAATTTTGTCCACTATTGGCGCAAGAATCATCCTGATGATGAGATTGTGGTTTTGGACAAACTCACCTATGCCGGAAACAAAGCTAACCTCGACCCCCACCTTGAGGCAATTGAATTTATTGAGGGCGATATTACTGATCCCGAAGTAGTGCGCAAGGCTATGGCTGGTGCAGATTGCGTAGTGCATTTTGCTGCGGAGACCCATGTAGACCGGAGCATTCACGATCCGTTTGTTTTCTCCCGTACTAATGTAATGGGTACACATGTACTTTTGGAAGTGGCGCGAGAATTAGGGATTAAAAAATTTCATCATATTTCAACTGATGAGGTCTTTGGACATATTCCTCTGGAAGAAGATTGGAAGTTCCATTCAGAGAGCCGTTATGAACCTAACAGCCCCTACTCTGCCAGCAAAGCTGCAAGCGACCATATGGTTCGGGCTTACCATAAAACCTATAACTTACCAATTACCATTAGTAACTGTAGTAATAACTTTGGGCCATACATGTACCCGGAAAAATTTATACCGCGTTCAATTATCCGGCTTCTTAATGGCCAGAACATTAGATTGTATACCCCAGGAAACCAAGTAAGGGATTGGCTGCATGTGAACGACCACTGCCGTGCCATTGACTTAATCCTTCAGAATGGCCAAGTGGGAAAAACTTACACCATTGGTGGAATGGCAAACGGCATTAGTAACACCGAAGTCGCTAAATTGATTTTAAAGCTAATGAACTTGCCGGAGTCACGCATTGAATACGTTACCGACCGGCCAGCACACGACCAAAAATACGATGTCGACTGGACAGTAATCAACAAAGAGCTTGGTTGGGAACCAAAACACAGCTTTGAAGAATGGTTGAAACAAACAATTGACTGGTACTTGAATAACGAGGCTTGGTGGAAGCCGCTCGCAGAAGAAAGTGAAGCATTTTACACTATGCGTGGCGAAGCAGTTGTCGATAAAAAATAATTAAATTATTAAATTAATCTTAAATTTAAAATTACTTTATGAAAATTCTAATCTTCGGTAGCGGCCAAATGGGCCAAGCCTATAACGAATACTTCTCTGGTAAAGGCGATGAAGTACATTTAACTAAAGGAGTCGACATCCGCAATAGCAATCAGGTCACCAAAGCCATTACTGACTTCGGACCAGATTTAGTAATAAACTGTGCTGGTAAAACTAATTTAGACTGGTGTGAGCAAAACCGTTTGGAATGTTTTGATGTAAATGTGCTAGGAACAGACACTATTGGTGAAGCTTGTCAGAATGCTGGTATTTATCTGGTGCATCTGTCTAGTGGCTGCGTACAAGAAAGCTTAACCGAAGATATTGTTCACACTGAGGACGATCCCCCGCACCCACTTGCCTATTACTCATGGACAAAAGTTTGGGCAGACAACTTACTAATGGAACGGGCTGCTCGCAAAGGATTAAAGGTCTTAATTGTCCGCGGGCGACAACTTATGAGTGTTAATGCCAGTAAGCGTAATGCACTGACTAAAATGCTGACCTACAACAAATTCATTGACACTCCTAACTCCATGACTATTGTTGAAGATATGGTCGAAGTTACAGACAAGCTAGTAAAACAAAACGCCACTGGAGTTTTCAATGTTGTTAATCCAGGAATTATGACCCCGTTCCGATTAGCTAACTTACTAAAAGAATATGTGAAGCCAGATATGAAAGTGGGCAAGATTAGCAAAGAAGAGCTAAATGCCATGACCTTTGCCACACGCGTGGACTGTGTGCTCGACACAGGCAAACTTAACGCACTCGGTATTGAGTTAGAAGAAATCGAAGCTCGCCTGCGTCGTCTTCTCCCAGAGTTCAAAGCGAACTTGGAAAAAGCAGCTGAAGTCTTAGCTGAAACCCAGGAAGAAACAGATTACAAATTAAACCTTGTAAAATAATGAAAGGCATTATCCTCTCTGGTGGATTAGGTACAAGGCTCTATCCCCTAACCAAAGTTACCTCAAAACAGCTCTTGCCGATTTACGACAAGCCAATGATTTTCTACCCAATTGAAAAGTTGGTAGAGAGTGGGGTGAAGGAAATTTTAATTATTGTTGCGCCAGACCACTGCGGCGATTACATGCGTGTACTTGGTAGCGGCAAAGAATGGGGTGTAAAGTTCACTTACGAAATCCAGGATAAGCCAGATGGCTTAGCTCAAGCCTTTATTATTGGTGAAAACTTCTTAGACGACGGCGACAATGTAACTTTAATCTTGGGGGATAATATTTTTGAGGACTCTATAGCGGATGCAGTTAAAAATTTCCAGTCAGGCGCAACTATTTTCGTAAAGGAAGTGCCAGTGGAAGAACGGAGTCGCCTAGGTAATGTTATTTTAGACAAAGAAAATAAAGTGCTGGATATTGAAGAAAAACCTATGCACCCTAAATCTCCATATGCTCAGACAGGAATATATATTTACGACAAACAAGTTGTAGGTGCAGCCAAACAGCAAAAACCCTCGGCGCGTGGCGAGTTAGAAATTACTGATCTAAATAATTGGTACCGCGAAAAGGGAATTTTAAAAGCCGAAATTATGCAAGGTGCCTGGATTGATGCCGGCACTATTGAGGCATACCACGAAGCTAACGTTTGGCGTCGGAACCAAGCCACAAAGCCAAAACCAGTGAGTTCCCAAACTACTTTTGGGGTTTAATAATATCCTAAAAATTCTATGGCTAGTAAACCCATTCCTTTTAAGGAATACAAAGCAATTTACTCTAGAGTTACTCGCCTAACCGTTGATGTTATTGTTCGCAGTAGCGACGGAGTAATTCTGTTGCTGCGCAAACACGGAGGCTGGGAAGGGATGTGGCATTTTCCAGGAAGCATGGTGTTATTTAAGGAAAGCTTGGAACAAGCTGTAAAGCGCACTACCAAAGAAGAAGCTGGTATTGAAGTGGATAATATAAAATTTTTGGAGCACATGGAGTTCCATGATGAAGAAAAAGAACGCGGTTACGGCTACACTATTTCGGCGGCATTTATGTGCGATATGATTAGTGGAAATTTAGAACATGATGAAGATTCTGGCGATATTCAAGCTCATAAAACCATTCCTGAAAACATAGTTCCTGAGCACGCTGATTTGCTAAAAAAATATTGGGACGAAATAAAAACCGCATGGTAGCGGTTTTTAAAGATAAAATTTTTAGGTAGCTAATGCTAGCTGATTGCTTTATCTGTTTTAAAGTGGTTAATAATCAACTTCAAGTAGTAACGTGCCCATATCCCAAGATATACCAAACCGTTCATAATAAAGGAGCTCTTGTGTTGGTAATGTTTGCGGTAATAAATCCACATGGCGTTATGGAAATGGTACAGAGAAAACTTGGAAACTTTTTTAGATGACTGACCTTTGTAATGATAAGACCAAGTGCCTGGATAATACCAAACTTTGAACCCAGCTTGA
This sequence comes from uncultured Candidatus Saccharibacteria bacterium, assembly GCA_964650345.1. Classification (GTDB taxonomy): domain Bacteria; phylum Patescibacteriota; class Doudnabacteria; order UBA920; family UBA920; genus UBA920. The sequence goes on from CAZYSI010000005.1 coordinate 18,133, forward strand.
CGTGCGCGGCGGCACAGGTCAATGTCTTCACCGTACATAAAAAAGTCTTCGTCAAAACCAACAATTTGGCGCATGCATTCACGAGTAATCATCATATAAGCTCCTGAGATACAATCGATCTCAGTTTCTTGATCAAAACCCTTGTCGAGAGCATTGTATGCTCCAAACAGTTTAGGGAAAATAAACTGTAAACCACTTAAACGATAGAAAGACACCCGTGGGTCTGGTTCACTACGGCGACATGCTAAATCAATACTGCCATCGCCTTTAATAAGCTTACAACCGGCCATACCAACAATCGGGTGCGATTTCATGAAGTTAATCATGATGTCGAAATTGTCAGACGGAACTTTTGTATCGGGATTAAGTAGTAATATCTATTCGCCCTTGGCAATTTGAATACCACGGTTATTGCCTTTACCAAAACCTTCATTGGTATTTTCAATCAAAGTGGTTTTAGCAGCAATTTCTGGATTGCTCAAATACTTTTCGCGAATCATTTCGAGAGTACCATCGCGCGAATCGTTATCGACAATAATCACTTCGTAAGTGTATTTAGTGTCGGAATTAAAAACAGCTTCGAGTGTTACGTCGACATTATCTTTGCAGCGGTATGGAACTATAACGATACTTAAATCCATATTGGTAGTGTTAAAATTAATAATTAATCAAAGGTTAACTTAGCATTGCCTCAAATTCTTCAATTGAAATTTTGCGCGACTTTTTTATGGCCTGGCGTTTCTTCCACATTAATGGAAGTATTTTCAGTAACTGTGGAACTGCTTTTAATGTAGCAGTTTCGAATAATAAAATATAGCCCAACATGAAGAACTCACGGAAAAAGAAACTCAAATAAAGTCTGGGTGAATTCTTTATGAACAAAAAAATGTGGTTTCGGTAATTTAGCTGGCGAATGCGAGCCGGAATACCTTTGTGAAATTTAATAAACGATAGTAGCTTTTTGTAACCACCCTTGCTAGAACCGGCAGCGCGGCCGTGCCAGGCAACTGCTTGAGGGACATAAACACACTTCAGCCCAGCGTTAGTCATGCGCATGCCTAAATCGACATCTTCCCAATAGGAATGGAAAGCTTCGTCAAAATATTCACTACGACCTTCGGAGTTAACAAGCTTCACTGCTTCTAACACAGATTTACGATACATTGGCCCGGCACCGGAAACAGCAAGTACTTTGGTTTTATTATCATACTGACCTTTGTCAACTTCATGCTGACCACGATCCCAACCACGACCACTGCGACTATAAGCTACGCCAGTGGTATCGATTATGTCTAATGGTTTGTTGTTAACGAAATCATATTTCAATAGTTTACCAGTTGCAGCACCAACTGCTGGATCTTCAAATGCTTTCAACATTTCCTCGACATAATTTGGGGACATTATTAAATCAGGGTTTACGAGCTGAAAAAATTCTGAATCGCTCTGCTCAAAATATTCATTATGCCCGCGAGCAAAACCAATGTTATAGCCCGGGTCTATAATTTTTACCTGCGGGAATTTTTCTTGGATCAGTTCCTTGCCACCGTCGTCATTGGCAGAAAAAACAGCCACCATTTCAATATCTTTATAAGTCTGGTTCAGCGCAGCTGTGAACACTGGTTCTATGAATTTACGGCTGTTATATACTACCTGAATTAACGTTACTTTTGGCATATTAGTTTGATTATAGCAATTTTCAAGGCATAAAAAAAGCAGGCTTAGGATCTCAGAAATCCTTGCCTGCTAAAAAATTAATTCCGGCTCTACAAAATTTGGCGCTCACCTCGGAATATAAATCCCGGCCATGCACAAGGCCGACAATGAACGTCCGTCGTCGAGTTCACGAAGATTGATCTTCTCACGAATTTCAGCTGGGCTGAAAAAGTGAACTTTGCCGCCGATAATTTCCAAGTCTTCATGACTCTGGTCGACTTGCTTACCGACGATGCCGTGCACAATCGCTTGGGGGTGGGCGAAAAAAGTGGGGTTGAAGTTAATGAGGCCTAAAGCCTGAGCCGTTACCAGCTCGAGACCTGCCTCTTCTATGGCTTCGAGCTTTGCAATTTGCAACGCTTGATCTTGCCAGTCGCCTTTTCGGTCCGTTCCCGCAGGGACTACCCCGGCCGGCAGCTCATACTTCCAACTGCCGAGCGAAGCACATAGCTCTTCCCATCGCTCCTCGTCGTTGAGAGCTTTGATGTAATTAGCATCGACAGTATCGATTCTATCACCGTTAAAACGAAAGCTCTCGATGAAGCCGATCTTTCCACCCATATCGGAAGAAAGCTGTGGAATAACCACTGCTCCCAACTTTTCGACGATCTGCGGTTGATCGTAAATGGCTTTCGGCTCACCATTGATGAGCTTCTGAACCACTACCCTCAACATTGCATAGCCACCAGGGTTGTACAACCCGCCTTCTCCCTGAGAGGTCTCGAGCCAACCTACAACAGGTTTCCCGAATGGGTTCTCAGTCGCCAAGTCTGCTCTCTGGAGAAGACGCAATGCTCCGCCAGGATCTTGATTCATCATCATCTAATTCCTCCAAGTTTTGCTACGAACTAACTATCAATCTACCCTAAAATTTGGTAGACTTACGATAATATCACATTTCTGACTAATAGTCAAGATAATAAAAAACCGCCTCGCGGCGGTTTTCTATATCAAATTAAATTTTGATAATTTCTACTTCAGTATAAGCTTGGCGATGTCCAATCTTGCGGCGATACTTGCTCTTCGGCTTGTACTTCAACACTTCGATTTTCTTAGCCCGGCCTTGTTTGGTAATTTTTGCTTCAACAGTAGCACCATCTACTGTAGGCTTGCCCAAAGTATAGGCCTTCTCTGAAATAGTAGCTAGGACTTTATCGAAAGTGATTTTATCGCCAGCCTTGCCTTCCAATTTTTCAACTTGAATTTTTTCGCCTTTGGCGACTAAATACTGCTTTCCGCCTGTGGCGATAACTGCAAATGACATAGATAATATATAGATAATTAAATAAGTACCCTAGAATTTTAGCGAAACCTAAAGATTTTGTCAATAAAAAGGCCAGACTCGCAAAGCGGGCCTAGCCAGGGAAACAGAGAACGGCGATCGTTAAACCCCGTATTTGTGAAGCAGTGTAGAGATATCGTCTAGCCGCTGAAACAGCGACTCGTATTCCTTGCGATCTTTCCTCACCATCTTTTCCGGCAACATAAGATCGCTATCCTTATACTTCTGGAAGAAATAATTTAGCTTAATGCTAAAACCAGCGATGAGATAGTTCCGAGCATTGTGCTTGGTGACGTCCTGATTTTTCGGGTCATAATCTTGGTTTTGCGGATCGTCACTGTGCATTTGCAAGGCCATCTCCACGCATTCAACGTCTAAACTGTAGGCGCACTTCATTAATTCTGTACACCCTTCGACTCCTACTACCACTTCCTCATATATAGGTTTGCTGTGGCGTTTACCACCTAGATCGTCTTCACACGGCTTTCGTTTTTTGTTCATCTTGTTCTTGATACTCCTAGAAGAGATCATAAGTATCCCGTAATCCTCCTCGAAATAAAATCACACGATGTCAATTTTAACAAAAAAGTCGCCTTTGGTCAAGCGACTTCAATTTCTCGTTTCTGTTTACGACGATATAAATATATTACCCAAAGAATTAACGTTCCCATTATCGCTACTAACACTCCTAATGCAACTAACTTCCCCATACTTTGCAAAAATACTGCTGTGAATCCAAACACAGCTGACAGAGCATATAATAGTAATGCTGTTTGCTTTTGCGAAAATCCTAAATCTATTAATCTAAAATGAATGTGCAGGCGATCGCCACGAAAGGGGCTTTGCCTAGACCAGAGGCGCTGCAAAATTACCCAGGCAACATCCAGGATTGGTATACCCATAACCAACAACGCAGTCGCAATTTTCCCACCGAGAATTACAGATAGTACGCCCAGAAGAAAACCGATTAAAGTACTACCACCTTCACCCAAAAAAATAGAAGCTGGATGGAATGCATAAATCAAATAACCAGCCAAAGCCCCTACTAAGATAATCGCAAAGCTAGCGGTAATTGGCTGTTGCACATTTTCAGACAACGACAACGCAAACAAAGTCAGTCCAGCAATTAAACCAATTCCCGCAACTAAACCGTCGAGACCGTCTAAAAATTTAGTGGTAAACATCATACCCATCATCCATAAAAAAATGAAAATTGCCGAGCCTGGTAAGCCGCCTACTTTAAAACTTAAGTCAATTGGATTGCCAAATGGGTTACTAATTGCAGTTATCCCAACACCAATACCACTCCAAACTACTACGAACGCAGCTAGAGCTGGGAAAATCCAAAGTAAGTACGGTGGTAAATCATATTTATCATCAAAAAATCCGCCAATCATTAAAATTAGCCCGCCAATTAAAGTAGCCCAGACGAATTTGAATGGCACTAAGAAAGGGTCTACTCCGCCAGAATAGACAAACAACAAAATCGACACTCCGACTGCTAAAAAAATTGCTAGACCACCAAGCTTGGCTACAATATGCGAGTGAAGATTGCGAGGCGGACGAGGAATATCTATCGCTTTAACCCGATGTGCAAACCAGCGCACCACTGGCGTTAAGATAGCCGCAATAATAAAAGCATATAAACCGTAAGCCAAGTAAGTGATCATTATTTAACCTTCGCTCCTTGAATAGGATCTGGTTGCGCTCCACGCATTTCATCCATATCCATGGCTGTTACATCACCTTTGCGCGCCTTAGGTGTAACAAAGAATTCCAAATACCAACCAAACATAAGACGAGTTTGAGCCTCAATTGCTGGCAAGCTACCAAAGATAAGGGAAGTAAATGGCACTAACACCCATTGTAGATACATCATTACACTACGCCAGACACTATATTTCTTTGGTCTAGGCGGGAGCAGGATTAAATTAATGTACACACTGAAAATTAGAAAGCCCGTAGCAATGGTCATTAAAGTTCTAGTAGCATGGGGTAAGTTGTAAGCAATAACAGTTTCCTTAAACTCCGGTCCCCCAATAAACAGCGGCAGCCAACCGAGCATAGTAATTAGCACACTAGCCGCTGCCCAGTTAAAATCTCCTTCAACATATTGCCACAGCTTATACATCCGATCCCAAAACGGGGCTTTGCTTTTAAGCAAGGCTGGCACCAAGTGCGGGTAATACTCAACGTTGTAAGCCCAACGCTTTTTTTGCTTATACTGATTTTTTAAAGTTTGCCAAAATGTATCTGCTAAACAAGTGTCTAAAGAAACTGGAATAAACAACGGCACAACTTCGTAATCTCCTTTGTAATGCAAATAACATTGCCAGAAAATATATCCGTCTTCGTTGATGATATCTTTTTTCCAATACCCTACCTCGCGCAATGCCCGCAGGGTCATTGTATGCGAAGCGAACGTACGCAGCCGGTCTGGACGTGAGCTCTCAGTAAATTGCCAAAATGAATTCGACACCGACACTACTCGAATAAAAGCAGGACTGTCCCAAATGTTGTTATTATAGACTGCGATTGGCTGGTAACTCCGTCGATATGGTTTTTCTGAAGTCAAAAACGCATACATAACGCGAGCAAAATACTGCGGATGAACAATTGTATCGCTATCGAGATTAGAAATTAAAACCTTGTCTTCAGTAATTCCAAGTCCTTGGAAGATCGGCAACATCGAAGACACAGCATAACTTGCGTTAGCGCTCTTGCCCTTAATTTCCCCAGGCAGTCCATCTGGATGCACAGTGGTATACATTTTGTAGAACTGCCTTTGGAATTTTTCTGTAATTTTCTTAGCAACTTGCTGTGCTTCCAAACCAGCCCGCTCTTCAGAGGCTAAAATTATTATCATTTTGTCATGCGGGTACTGAGTATTAGCCAACGCTTGCACGGTCGATGACAGCACTTCTACTGACTCATCAACAAAAGGAATAACTACAACATGATAAAACTCATTAAAGGGCGTGTTAATTACGCCGTTATTAACAAAATTTTTGAGTTTAGCAATCTCGTTGGTATAAAACTTTTTTTCAACAGTTTTCTTCGCCTTACCCAAACTAGTTTGCATGTGGTTAATTAGACCTGGGCGGTCTGTGAGCATTGCGACTAAAAGCAGCCAATCGATTTTGACATAAACTTTAAATTTTCGGTAACTGGAAATTAGGTGAATTGCCGTATTCGATGCCTTAAGCAACCAATACAGGTCAAAACAAACTATGAACACCGCCGCCCAAACTGGTTTTGTAAAAGATAGTACTATGGCACCAATAAAAACCAGCCAGATCGATAGGCCGGGCAGTATTTCCCAAAATCTTTCTCTGCGGGTACGTTTGCGAAACATCTGATTAAATTAACTGACTCTAAATAAAAACAACACTGCTAATAATAGAAATGCGTTAACAATCGCAGTAACTAAAGCTGCTAGAAATGGGAGGAATGATCGGTCGAATTTCTGTAAACGAATCAATCCAAAATTAACCATTCCAATTACTAATCCGGTTAGTGGAATTTTTAGCAATTCGTATTTGTTGCCAATTTCATTGACACCGATAATAATATTGTAACGAAGTGCCACTGTGTCTGGAGCACCATGCATTTTGAAAAACACCGCAACGAGTGTTATAATAAACAAGACAATGGCAATGATCCAAGCCTTTCTGGTTAGAGAATCGTATTGCATAAAAATGGACTAGCAAGTCCAATTATACCAAATATGACACCAAAACAAAAATGGCTCCTAGTTGGCGTACTAGCGCTAGCAATCTTCTTTCGGTACTTCCAAATTATGGCAATGCCTGGTGGTTTATTCCCCGACGAAGCCGCTAATGGTATAGATGTTAACTCTATGATGGAGGGTAACCTGCAGCCGTTTTACGAAGGTAATAACGGCCGCGAAGCGCTCTTTTTCTACATGCTTTGGGGCAGTGTAGAAATGTTTGGCCGCGGCCCTTGGCAACATCATATTGTCTCAAGCTTAGTCGGCGTACTAGCAGTGCTTGGTTGTTTTTTGGCAACGCGCCAACTATTTAAATTCTTAGGCAAGGACCGAGAAGGTGACCCTGGCGGAGCAGCGCGTGCTACTAATTTAGCACTGTGGGCCAGTTTCTTCATGGCGGTGTCAGCTTGGCACACTACTCTATCGCGCACAGCGTTTCGTGCTAATTTAATTCCTTTATTCACAGCCTTCACTTTTTATTTTCTGATCCTTGCCCTTAGCACGACTAGCCGCACCAAGCGCTACTTGTGGTCTGTACTTACTGGGGCAACTTTCGCCTTAGGCTTCTACTCATATATTGCTTACCGCATTATGGTTCCACTAATTATAGTTGCGGTACTATGGCCAATCGCGGTGGATATTTTCAAGTCTCCACGCTTTCAGCAATTTAAAAAGTTTTTCTGGCCAACTGTGGTTAGTGGAATTTCTGCTGTTATCTTTATTTTTCCACTAGCTCATTACTTTTATACTCACCCAGGAAGTTTTGTAGGTCGCAGTGGACAAGTGTCTATATTTAACCCTGACTTAAATCAAGGTGATTTGTGGGGCACTTTAGCTAAGGTTAGCTATGACAGTCTCGTTGCTTACTTTTTCAATGGCGACTTAAACTGGCGCCATAATGTTTCCGGGGAAGCCTTTCTATCGATTATTATTTCACCGTTCTTTGCGATTGGCTTGATAGGCGTCACTCTTTTAGCGGTTCGCTATATATTTACGCCGATTAAAAATAAACTGGATTGGAAATACTTCTTGCTAGCTGGTTGGTTCTTTGCGATGTTAATTCCATCTGTTACTACAGCCGAAGGAATTCCCCATGGCCTGCGCGCAATTGGAACCATCCCTCCAGTATTCATTATTACCGCAGTGGGATTGTTCTGGGTTATGGATTGGGTGAAAATTATTGTTGATAAATACTGGGGTCAACTTCCGAGCTGGAAACAAACTTTGCTTACAGTTGCTTTTCATGTCAAAACAATTGCTTTTATAATTGCCCTCATTTTGCACGGCTACATTTTGTACTTTGTGTTTGGGGCTAGTATTCCAGAAAACTTTTATGCGTTTCGTTCAGATTTAACTATAGTCAGCAATTACTTAAATGAGTCAGGGAATAAGAACAATACCTATCTTATTTTAGACAAATTTTCCATTATTACAGTTGAGTATCTGACTACAGAAACTGACCGGCCTTACATTCAAGTCGATCCTGAAGATTCTTGGAAACTGACCGGTATAAAATCTGGGGACAAAATCGTGTTCGCACAATCCAGCCTATTCGATATTCGGAAGTTCAAAGAATATCATCCTGAAGTAGAATTGGTAATGGAACAAAAAAATCAATTTGATCAAACCATAATGGCTGTATACACTGTCAAATAAATTTATGGCTAATTCATCGATATTCAAAAGATTAACGAATTTTGTCACGAACAACCTCGCTTTACTAGGAATTGCTATCGTTGGTTTATTATTACGTCTTTGGCATCTGACCAGTATTTCTTTATGGCATGACGAGGCTTTTTCCGCTTTGCTAATTAAATACTCTTGGGGGGAAATGTTCTACCGAATTGGTCTAGACGTTCACCCACCACTTTACTATGTATTCCTGCGAGTATGGTCATACGTATTTGGTCATTCTTTGTTTTCATTGCGTGGAATGTCCGTGTTCTTTGGCATAGCTACTGTAATCGCGGTGTATTATTTCGTAAATTACACCTTTCAAAATCGGAAAGCTGCCTTGCTCGCTGCGCTACTTGTGGCAGTAAATCCGTTCCAAATTCAATATGTGACCGAAGCCCGTATGTACACTATGGGTGCTTTCTTTGCGATTATGGCTGCGTTTGCATTGACTGTAGCACTGCGTAAACAATCAAAATATTACGCTGCTAAATCTAATCTGGTTTTGCAAGCAAAATTGAAGAAAAGTTTTATTTGGGCTTATGCGGCATTTGTCTTCTACGCAACGATCTTAATCTATACCCACTATTATTTATTATTCACAGTTGGGATGTTGGGCTTGTACGGACTTATTTTCTGTATTGTTACCTATCGCTTGGAATTAAAAAAATATTTGTGGTTAGTGCTATCTGGGTTAGCTACTGCCGTGCTGTACTTACCATGGTTAAAAGTATTCATTTTCCAGCTCAAGCAAGTAGGCGCAGGTTACTGGATACCACCAATGGACAAGTGGAGTATACCTAGCACATTATGGGAACTGCTTATTCGCCTTCCTCAACAAGGCCGCTGGGGATTAGTTTTAATCACCCTACTAACTTTAGTTATTATTGTCCGCGTTATTTGGAAGTATCAAGGCTCTGAAAAATGGTTAGTGTTAAGTGGATTTCTAGCACCGTTTATTGGCTCTGTCCTATTCTTAGTTTTGGCGACACTACAAAATAACTCTAACTCAGTTTATTTAGTCCGCTACTTTATTTTTGCTTCAGCATTCTATTCTATTTTGCTTTCGCTTTGGCTAAGTAGATTTAGGATAGCTGGAATAAGCAAGCTACTAGCCATAGTTTTAATTGGTTTGAACCTTTATTCAGTTTGGAACTATTGGGATGGCCTTCAAGTCAGCACCAAACCAGGCATGGCCGCAGCAGCTAAATTTTTAAATGCCAATGTAGAGCCAGATCATAAAATTTATTTAGGTAGCAGTTTTGAGTTCTTTAATTTCAAGTACTATAACCAAACTAATGTAAAACCGCTGCTATTTAGCAACGGTCAATACACTAAAGAGATGCCTCACTTTGCAGGCACTGCCATTTTAACCGATGAAGACTTAGTTCTGAATTTTGCTGAAGCCACTGCACCAGAAGACACAGTCTGGCTAATGTGGACTAATGGCTTCGGTGGATCGAAACCAAACGTACCAAATAACTGGACCCAAATAGATGAAAAAGGTTTTGCCGAGGTCAGACCTTACGTCGGTACTTGGGTGATTGTTACCGAGTACAAGGTGAATTAATTAGGCACACAAACGCACGGGTCGGTATACGCAGATCTATGTAAGCTAAACCGTTGTAACGGTCCGGTGAAGTCTGTGATAGCAATAAATTCAGCCGATTAACTACCTCGCGGCTATTTTCGTTTATATCAATAATCACCCGAAAAGTTCGTACTGAGTTATTTCCTTTTTGGAAAATTAGCTCCAACTCCTCTGCATTGAGTGGTAATGTAGTCTCAATACTTCCGGTTGGCTGTGGTGTTTCGGATGTTGTTTCAGTAGATGCTTCATCTGTAACTTCATTACTTTGCCCCACCTCCTCAGTATTTTCCACTTGCTCTTCAGATATTGTTTGTTCTTGGCCAGATTCCTCCGGTGTTAGCTCCTTTGGTGGCAAGGGTTGCTTGAATTCAGGCAACACAATTTTTACTGACTGCAAGGTCGAGCCGGTAATAGCTTTCAGCTCTTCGTTAATTTGCGCAATGTATTGCACAGTTTTAGAAGTCAAAAATTCTCGGTTGTGCGAATTAGTAATTTTCGCATTGACATCAACTTTTATCATTCCAGGATTATTAGTGCTCTGCCACTGGTCACGACCAATGCCAGCTTGGCCTTTGGTGGTGCCATCATTGTAAACATCAAAAATTTGATCTGAACTGCGTACTAAAAACCGCTCGTACTTCGAATGAATGTACACAGTGACAGTTTTATTCTTAAAATCGCGGTCTACTCGGTATATTTTGTCAACTGCGCTCACACCCATAGCTGCTTCTGTAATCCGGCGCTTACTTAGAAATAGTAAGTTACGTTGAGGATTATACAATTTTACAGAGCTAAGTGAATCGTTAATAGCAGCCTCGGTTGCCTTGCGATTAACATCTGACATCCCCTCAACAACTAAAGTCTGCCAAGTCAAAAAATTAGGAATATAGACTAGATAAACTAGCCCGCCAACAATAACGATTGCTAAAATTTTTCTCCAAATTGTTCCCAAACCAATCTGTGTTAAAAAACGGCTAAAGCTTCCCTCGGGGATTGGTTTAGCAGTACGCTTAAAAGTTCTTGCTAAATGCAGTTTTTCGTTAAACTGCCGGTTTTGAAAACGAATTTTTGGATCAATTTTTGGTTTTTTCTTTTTGAAGAACATTTTAAAAAAATTTGATCTCTCCTACGACGTAAGCCACTTGCCATATTGGCGGACCAATAATTGTCCTGCGGCAGTGGGTTCAGCTAATAATTCTTTGACGATTTTTTCCATTCGCGCACCTTGGGAACCCTTAATTAAAATTACACTGTCTGGTTCGAGAGCTTGCAAGACAAAGCTCTTAGCTTGTTCGCTATCGACAAAATGAACAATGTTTTCCGAAGACATTCCAGCTGATGCTGCAGCCTCACCAATTTTTTTGCCTAGCTCACCCACTGTAACAAGCCGGGAGATGTTTAGCTGGGCTGCCAGCTGTCCGACATCAGCATGGCCTATATTGGTTTCATCACCGAGCTCAAGCATGTCGCCAAGCACAGCAACTTTATATGAATTAGAAAACCTAGCTAGCAAACGTAAAGCTTCCATTGTGGAAACAGGCGCAGCATTGTATGTGTCGTCGATTAAAATAGACTTCTTGATTCCCGGCAACACATTTAAACGGCCTGGCACAGGACGATAATTCGCTAAGCCCTTAATAATTAAGTCAGTTTCAACTTGTAATGATTCAGCTACAGCTACAGCGGCGAGAATAGCTTTTTCATGCGCGGTGCCAACTACTGGAACAGTAATATTTAACTCACGAGTAGGGGTTTTAAAATACAAGGTACTGGAAGCTGGAAAGCTTAGACTTTCTTCTACTTTAGTCAAAATAATGTCAGGGTTATGGCCCGCTTCTTGTTTGCCATAAGAAATTTTCCGCGCTTGTGTCTTGGCTGTTTGCGCAGCAACTAAAATGTCGTCAGCATTATAAACATAGGTATCGTGCTTGCTTAGCACTTCCACCAACTTACCTTTTTCAGAAGCTATTTGTTCAGCACTACTAAAAAACTCTCGATGCGAAATTCCTATGGTAGTGAGCACACTCATATTTGGCTTCACAATATCTACCAATTCATCCATGTCTCCCGGATGATCAATCCCGTATTCCAAAACTAATACTTCAGGATAATTTTGAGGGAGTAGCCAAGTTGAAAAAGCCTTTAAAAATACATCAGGCCAATCAATGCCTTTATGGTTCTTTTTCCAACCACGAGTACCGAACAAGGTGTACATAATCCCAAAGTCAGTATTGTAGTTGTACAATGGTTCGCGCACGCGATACCTTGCAGACAACACTGCGGCAATAGCGTGGCGCGAGGAAGTCTTCCCTATACTACCAGTCACCCCAATAACAAAAGGATGATACTTTGCCACAATTTTGTGCGCAAAGTAGCGTAGCAGTTTTTTTGCTTTCTCCCTTTTGACTCTTTTCAAAATATTATTTCTTCTTTTTGATTACATCTGTACCAACGTACTTTTGTAACACATCTGGTACGCGCACACTACCGTCGGCTTGTTGATAATTCTCTAATAGAGCAATAAGAATACGTGGACTAGCAACAGCGGTGTTGTTTAGTGTGTAAGCATAGTGAATTTTCCCAGCAGCGTCTTTGTAACGAATATTCAACCGGCGTGCCTGCCAATCTGTAAGGTTCGAGTCGCTATGCGTTTCGCCATAGTTTTGGCGAGCTGGCATCCAGGTTTCAATGTCATACATCTTGTATTTCCCAGCACCCATATCGCCAGTACAAATATTCAACACACGATAGGGTAATTTCAAATCTTGCAAAATTTCTTCGGAAATTTCACGCAGTTTTTCTAACCAGGCATCGCCTTCGTTGATGTTTGCCTTACAAATTACGACCTGTTCAACTTTTAAAAATTCTTTCACGCGATATAAGCCTTTAGTGTCTTTACCGTAACTTCCAACCTCGCTACGGTAGCAAGCAGAAATTCCCGACACCTGAATCGGTAATTGCTTTTCATCTAAAATCTGGTTCGCGTAGTAACCAATTAAGCTCGGCTCCGATGTCCCAGCCAAAAACTGTTTCTCTTTGCTACCAGGAGTTCCTTCTCCTTCGGGCGCTTCCATTCCCGCTGCGTTCGCCACCTGGTACACTTCGGCTTTACCAGTTGGGAACATACCAGCACCAGTTAATGCAAACTCGCGCACTAAAGTCGGTGTTTGCATAATCGTAAAGCCTTTACTGCGCAACTTTTCTAATGCATAAAACATTATCCCTTGGTGCATCAACACTAATTCATTTTTCAAGTAGTACCCACGGAAGCCAGAGACTTCTGTACCTTGATCAGTATCGATTAAATCTAAATCTTTACCCAAAACCATATGGTCTTTGGCCTCGAAATCAAACTTAGTTGGAATTTGAGCAACTTTATCTTCGTCTTTTGGGTCTATGTGACCTGTGGCTGGCGACCAATAACTCCACGGCACGTTTTCGCTGTCGTCTTTGCCTAACGGTGTCTCAGGAGATGGAATGTTAGGAACCAACAACATTAAGTTGCTATAATCGGCTTCAACTTTTCGGAGCTTCTCTTTTACTTCGGTATGATGAGCATCCATTTCCTGCATCTCTAAAAGCTTAGCCTTTTTTGCTTCTTCATCTAATGTTTGCATCTCTTTTGAGAAGGCGTTCTTTGTGGCTAGGAAAGTTTCGTTTTCCTGCAGAAGATTGCGACGCTGCAAATCTAAATCTAAGAGTTGATCTAAGTCTAGATCAACATTTTTGTCGGTGATAGTTTTTTTTACAATATCCGCGTTGTCGCGAATGAATTTGATGTCTAACATATTATTTATTTTCTGCTTTCATAGATGGGAAAATGACGGTTTCGCGAATGGATCTGTCGGCCAAGACAGCAAACAACCGTTCAGATACGCCGAATCCTGCTGCTGGCGGCATACCATATTCCATGGCTTCCATATAATCTTCGTCTAGCATTTGGGCTTCTGTGTCACCAGCATCGCGAAGTTTCATTTGATCTTCGAATCTTTGCCGTTGATCAATCGGATCGTTTAGCTCACCGAAACCTTTACCCAGTTCTGTACCATAAGCTACTATTTGTAATCGCTGTACAACTTTCGGATTATTCGGATCACGCTTCGCCAGCGGCTCCAATTCAATCGGTTGGTTAATTAAGAAGACTGGCTTATCTGTTTTAATGTTACCGCGAACTTTTTTGAAGATTACATCTATCAGGCGACCACGCTGGGCGAAATCCTCAAATTTAATATGCTGTGATTTAGCGTAAGCTTTCAGATCATCATCGCTGCAAGTTTCTAAATCCAAACCTGTGTGTTCCTTAAACAAGGCGATATAGTCAACTTTATCCCAATCGCCTGACCAGTCGCAGGTTACTCCACCAGAAGTAACTTGCAAAGTGCCGAAAGTTTCTTGAATTACATACTGATACATTTCCTGCACAAACTTCTGCAATTTTTCAAAGTCACCATACGCCCAATAGAATTCCATTTGAGTGTAATCCTGCAAATGAGTTGTAGAGATTCCTTCGTTGCGGAAGATGCGACCGATTTCGAAAACTTTTTCATAGCCAGCCACTAACATTTTCTTCAAGGGCAACTCAAGTGAAATACGTAAATAGAAATCACGGTCTAGCGCATTGTGATGTGTAGTAAAAGGCTCTGCTTCTGCGCCACCTGGAGTTGCTTCTAAAATTGGCATTTCCATTTCCAAAAATTCATGATCAGCTAAGAAGCGACGGAAACCCTGCCAAAACTTATTCTTCTTCACAAATAATTCCTTGGTTTCTGAATCTAGTAAAATATCCAAATATCTTTTACGTAGTTTGAGCTCTGTGTCTTCCAAACCATAATGCTCGCTCGGTAATGGCCTGAGTGACTTTGCTAGCATTTTATAATCGTGTGCTTGCAAAGTCTTCTCGCCAGTTTTGGTAACGAATAAGGTTCCGGATGCTTGAATAAAATCGCCTAAGTCAAAGTTATCGACAAAGAAAGCAAAACGTTCCTCACCAATACTGTCTGACTTTAACAAAACTTGAATTCTACCATCGCCGTCGTCGATATGTAAAAACAACAGCTTACCCATACCGCGCATACTTCGAATCCGGCCCACCAAAACCACTGACTGCCCCTGAAGAGCATCAAACTGCTCCACAGCTTCTTTGTTGGTGTGGGTGCGCTCAGAAATAGACGGATACCCTTCCATTCCAGCGGCTTTCAAATTTTCTAGCTTAGCTTTGCGGTGATTAATAATATCTTCCAGACGTTCGTTCATGGTTTGAGTTTCAATTTATACAAATTAGTCCTTAAATTATACCAAATTTTGCTTTTTTACGGTACTTGACTTTATC
>CAZYSI010000006.1:0-24731 GCA_964650345.1 uncultured Candidatus Saccharibacteria bacterium
ATGATAAAGTTGAAAGTTTAGAAGTTAGTGATGACACTGTTTTAGTAAAAGTGAAAGATAGTGAAAGCAAACTAAAATCCAATCTTGGTCCAAACACAGATATTCCAAAATATTTTACAGATAGCGGTGTACCGGCTGAAAAAATTGCTGCAGTAAAAATTGAATTCAAAACTCCAAGCACTGCTAGTGAAGTAGCAGGAGCAATTTTACCGTTCTTAATTCCATTTGTGTTAATTGCTTTGTTTATTTATTTCTTAATGAGGCAAGTGCAAGGTTCGAATAACCGAGCATTAACTTTTGGTCAAAGTTCAGTTCGTCTCTCCGATGAACAAAAGAATAAAGTTCGCTTTGCTGATGTTGCCGGAGCTAAAGAGGCAAAAGAAGAATTGTCTGAAATTGTACAGTTTTTAAAGTTCCCGCAAAAGTTTTTACAGCTAGGCGCGAAAATTCCTAAAGGCGTGTTATTACTCGGTAGTCCTGGTGTTGGTAAGACAATGCTTGCACGGGCTGTGGCCGGGGAAGCGAATGTTCCTTTCTTCCATATTTCCGGTTCTGAGTTTGTAGAAATGTTTGTTGGTGTAGGTGCGTCCCGTGTACGTGATTTGTTTAAAAAAGCTAAACGCAATGCACCATGTATTGTGTTCATTGATGAAATTGATGCAGTGGGTCGCCAACGTGGAGCTGGGTTAGGCGGTGGCCATGACGAACGTGAACAAACTTTGAATCAGATCTTGGTAGAAATGGATGGTTTTGAAACTGACACCAATGTAATTGTGGTTGCTGCAACTAATCGTCCCGATGTACTTGACCCTGCTCTACTTCGCCCAGGCCGTTTTGACCGCCAAGTAATTTTGGATCTACCAGATATTAATGATCGTGAAGCCATTCTACAGGTACATAGCAAAGGCAAGCCTTTGGCAGCAGGTGTAAACATGCGCAAGATTGCTGAACGTACTCCAGGATTCTCTGGCGCCGATTTAGCCAACCTGCTTAATGAAGGTGCTATTTTAGCCGCTCGAACCGACAAGAAAACAATCGATTTAGATGACTTGAAAGAAGCAATTGAGAAAGTCTTACTAGGGCCTGCTCGAAAGAGCCATATTTTCTCAGATAAAGAAAAGAAGATTACTGCTTACCATGAAGGTGGTCACGCTTTAGTAGGAGCAGTATTGCCCGAAGCAGATCCAGTTCATAAGGTTACTATTTTATCTCGAGGTCAGGCTGGTGGCTACACTTTGAAATTGCCGGTTGAAGACAAGCACCTTCATTCTAAAGGAAGCTTTCTAGATGAAATTGCTTCTGCGATGGGTGGTTATGCTGCAGAAAAATTGGTATTCGGTGAACTCACTACTGGCGCATCTAGCGATTTAAGCAAAGCCACTAAAATGGCGCGTCGTCTAGTTACTCAATATGGAATGAGTGAAACTATTGGTCCAGTAGTTTTGGGTGAGCACCATGAAAATGTTTTCTTGGGTCGAGACATTGGCGAGCAAAAGAATTACAGTGAAGCAATTGCTCAACAGATCGATGCGGAAGTCCGTCGTATATTAGTAGAAGCAGAAGCACGGGCAACGCAGGTCATGACTCAGTACCGAACTTATTTGGATACTATTGCAGACCGGCTAGTAAAGGAAGAAACTTTGGAGCAAGATGCCTTCACTGAAATCGTTAAAGATATTATTCCTCCTGATAAAAAAATGGTACCAGAATTTAATAATACAGAACTGGACAACCAAACTGAGTAACGATTAAAATAAGTTGAATAAAAATATTTTCCACCAAGCATATACTTTGACCATTCGAAATCCATTGATGTGGATTTTCGGTCTAGTACTGCTTGGTGGTTTTAATTTATCATTAATTAATTTTGCAGCACTGTTTCAAAGCCCACAGGTTAGCTATTGGGAGCTTATCCGTAGTTATATTAATGCGTTAAGTGGCGAAGAATTAATTTTTACTGCCACGGCTTTAGTAGTTATGTTTGCAGTATTTCATCTATTGAAAATTTTGTTTTTTACAGCGGTACATAACCTGATTCATAATATTGAAAATAATACCTGTCGCTTATGTGTTCACATTAAATCAAAAAGTTTGCGATATTTGCTGTGGTGGAAGCGAGTGGTGCTGGCAAGTATTATAACTATTGTTTTTAGTGCCGGGATTGGAGCCTTGTTTAACGCACTGCTCTCTCAAATTAATTCTGCTGGTATAGGTGCTATGGTTTTGAATCTTGTTTTTCTAATTATACTCGTTTGCGGGATTGGAGTATGGAATACTTTTACTGCTTACTTTATTGTTTGGCATGATCTGAATTTCTCATCGGCAGCTAAAGCCTCGTTCGATTTAATTACTGTGAAATACAAGCAAGTTGTAGAGTTTGTTTTAGTATTATCACTAATTTACACATTGGCCGTGTTCGTTGGACAAGCATTTATTAATGGCTGGCACAATGGTTGGCAGGGGCAATTTTTAGAAATACGGCCATTGTTTTTGATTTCTTTCATCCTTTGGACGGCAGTTAATAACCTATTTTTTCATATGGCTTTCCAACTGTTTTTTGATAAAACTGTCCGCAGCACTCCTGCTGTAGAGGAGGCCCCACCGCTGGCGCAGATGCCGTAAATAAGGTACAATACGAAAGTTCAATTAGAAAATTGGGCGGTTAGCTCAGGTGGTAGAGCGCGTCATTGACGTTGACGATGTCACAGGTTCGACTCCTGTACCGCCCACCATAATTAATTTCAAGAATTGGGAATTTAGAATCAAGCAAAGCTTCATTCGTGGTTCGTGATTCTTGGCTAAGGTAAATTATGCCAAACATAACTTCAGACCAGATTGAGAAAATCGTTGGTCATAAGCCGAATAATATTGATTTATATATCTCGTCATTTACCCATCGTTCATATTTAAATGAGAACCGCAGTTTTCATTTGCCACACAATGAGCGTTTGGAATTTTTAGGTGATGCAGTTTTGGAATTAGTTTCAACTGAGCACTTGTATAAAAATTACGACCACCCGGAAGGAGAGCTAACTAATTTCCGCAGCGCACTGGTGAATTATAAAATGCTTTCTGAGATTGCGGCTCGGCTGCAGTTAGAACAGCATCTGTTGATGTCCCGCGGAGAGGCTAAAGATACTGGACGTGCGCGCCAGGTAATTCTGGCAAATTGTATTGAGGCCTTCATAGGCGCCTTGTATTTAGACTTGGGTTACGAAGCAGCTGCAGACTTTATTACTAAAGAAATTTTAGTTGAGTTGCCAAAAATCATTTCAGGCGGCACATATATGGATCCGAAAAGTAAATTACAGGAATTGATTCAAGAAAAACATGGCGTTACTCCAACATACGGGGTTGTTTCTGAAAGCGGACCAGATCATGATAAAGTTTTTGTAGTAGCAGCGTATATGGGTAATAAAGAAATTGGCCGTGGTGAAGGACCAAGTAAACAAGAAGGGGAAATTGCAGCTGCCGAGCATGCTTTGCAAGTTATAAGTGGATAACTATCGTTGACCACATCGCCACCAATTGATATTCTGAAAGCACGAGATTGATCTCCGAGTAACCAAACAAAGACAAAGACACCAGAAACGACTTCCTCAAAAATAGGAGGTCGTTTTTGGTTATAAAATTGACCACAGCGGTATGGTATAATAAATGAAGTTATGTATCTGAAACGACTGGAAACACAAGGCTTTAAATCGTTCGCAAAAAAGACAGTTTTAGAGTTCGAAACCGGCATTACAGCAATAGTCGGGCCTAATGGCAGTGGTAAATCCAACTCTGCTGATGCTTTGCGTTGGGTTTTGGGCGAGCAATCTGCAAAACTTATGCGTGGCAAAAAGAGTGAGGACGTAATTTTTGCTGGCTCAGACAAGCGTTCCCGCGCTGGTTTTGCTGAAGTAATTGCCACCTTCGATAACCGTGACCATAAAATCCCAGTAGACGCTGCTGAAGTCAGTATTGGTCGACGAATAACTCGGAGCGGAGAAAGCGAATACTTAATTAACGGTGCTCGCGTTCGTCTTTTAGATATTGTTGATTTAGTTTTGAAGAGTAACATCGGTACTTCACGTTATACAGTTATTGGTCAGGGGACAATCGATTCTATGATTTTAGCCGGCCCAACTGAAATTAAAAATTTACTTGACGAAGCTAGTGGTGTAAAGACTTACTATATAAAGCGAGACCGTACAATGCGTCGCTTAGAACAAACTGCACAGAATTTAATGCGCGCTGAAGACTTGTTACGCGAACTTGAACCACGGGTAAAGTCATTGCGTCGCCAGGCTAAACGCATGGAAGCTCGTGCAGAAATTGAAGTGGACTTAAAAGCGTATCAGAAAGAATATTTAGGTAGTCAGTGGTGGACTCTGAAAACTAGCATCGATGCTTTAAACAAAGAGCTTGATGGCTTAACTGCTCAGCGTGCCCAAGTAGAGGCAGTAATGGAAGCGCATCTACAGAAGATTGAACTGCATGAAACAGAAAATCAAAAAGCCTTGGGCGAGTATAAAGGGGTGCAAGAAAAATTGCAGAGTTTGCAAACTGAAAAAAATTCTTTACTCGAGCAGGTTAGTTTAATTCGTGGCAAAATGCAGTCTCAGAAAACCGGTGGTGGAGACACTGCTAGTTTAGAAATTGACCGGCATACCCTTGAGCAGAAAATTATCGATATCGAGACTCAGCTAGCAGCGGCTACTGCTCAGGTGGAAACAGCAAGCAAGCAACAGAGTGCGCAAGAGCAGGCAATTTCTACAGTGAATGCGCAACTTACCGAGCTATACACCGCGATTAGCAATCCAGCTGGTAGTGATTGGAAGCAGATCGAGGAGCAAATGAACGATTTAGATAGTACTTTCGAACAATTCCAGCGCATTATTGATGAAACCCATGATCTTGGCCAAGTTCGCAATGCCACTGCTGCCGTTGTGCAGGCTTGGACAAAATTTAAATCTACAGCCACAGAAGCAGCGAAACACCCTGATTATAACCGCAAACTACAGGAGCAGCTTCAGGAGTTAACAACGCAAAAAGACAAATTACTTGCTGATCAAAATAATTTGGCCATGACTGTTTCTAAGGCAAGTATGACCAAAGACTTTTTAACTGGTCAGCTGTCTAGTTTGCAGAGTGAAAAATTGCACATTGATTTAGAGTTAAAGAAAACTACTTCGGGAAACACCGATGCCTATGTACAGGAATTGGTCGCGGAAGAAAATAAAGTCCAGGAAAAAATTGCAACTGTGGTGGAAAAAATTGCCAAGTTAGAAACAGAATTACAAAGTTTCTATACAGCGGAAAGTAATTGGAAAGCAGCTATTGCCGAAGAAGATAAGCGGTTTCGAAGCCAGCAAGATGAGCTCAGCCGTATTCGCGATAACGAAGGCAAAGTTCAAGTCGAGAAGGCGAAATTTGAAACACAATCAGATAACATTGTTTCAGAAATCATCGCTCAACTAGGCAGTGAACTATTAGAAAAAATCCAGAGCACTGAAATAAAAAAGCAAACTGAAGGTCTGCCAGAAAAAATCGCTAAGCTCACTTCTCAGCTTAATTTGATCGGTGGTGTAGATGAGTTAACTATTCAGGAATACCATGAAACTGAAGGCCGTTATACTAATTTAGAAAATCAAGTCACTGATTTGAATAAAAGTATGGCCGACTTGCGCCACGTAATGGATGAACTAGATGAGCATATTAAGACAAAGTTCAATGAAGCGTTTCATAAAGTTAATGCCCAGTTTGAGCAATACTTCCGAGTATTATTTAATGGTGGTCGGGCCTATCTTTCATTGGTAAAACCGAACGATGCTAAGACCGAAGGTGAACTTGTTGAGCAAGAAGCAGAAGATGCTAAAGAAGCTGCTGAGGCAAAGGACCAAATGCGGCCAGAAGAAAAAATTCTCGCTAAGTATGAAAAAGGTAGTTTGGCAGTGGCAGGTGTGGAAATTCGCGCTACCCCGCCGAACAAAAAGTTGTCCGCTATTCAATCTTTGTCTGGCGGCGAACGTTCTTTAACATCTATTGCGTTGCTTTGCAGTTTGTTAACTTGTTTCCCTTCACCATTCGTTGTCTTAGACGAAGTAGACGCTGCACTAGACGAGGCCAACACTATTCGCTTTGGCCAAATTCTTGGCAAGCTAGCACATCAAACTCAGTTCATTACTATTACTCATAACCGCGAGACTATGTCCCAAGCTAACATTATTTACGGGGTGACTATGGGCGATGATGGTGTCTCCCAACTACTTTCTATTAAGATGGATCAGGCCAAAGCGTACGCGAAATAGCGAATGATCGTTTAATTACTAGTCTTGACTAAATGGGCTTCCAGTGGTAAACTTTGGAAGTCCTTTTTATTGCTGAGACCGTCAAACTCAGACAGTAAAATAAATTAGTCAATTTTAATCTTACTTTAATTTAATGTTAACCATCCGCTTACAACGTGCTGGCAAGAAGAACAAAGCTGATTTCCGCTTGGTATTAGCTGAAAAAACTGCTGCCAGTCAAAAGAAGTTTATTGAAGTGTTGGGCTCTTACAATCCCCACACCAAGACCTTAGGTATTCGTAATCCAGAGCGCTTGAATTACTGGATCGATGAACAGCATGTAGAGATTTCTCCGACAGTACGTAACCTCTTGATCACTAAAGATGTCATTAAAGGTAATAAGTCTAAAGCTTTCACTATTCCAAAAAAAGAGGTCGTAGCCGAAGAACCAGCTCAAGCACCTGAAGTTTCAGCAGAACCTACAGCAGAACCCGCGGTTGAAACCGAAGCAACTCCAGAGGCTGCTGAATCTACCGAAGAAACAACTTCTGCAGACTCAACTGAAACTCAAGCTGAGGCAGCCCCCTCAGATACAAAGACTTCCGAACCAACAGAACCAGCAGAGCCGACAGAATCAGAGCCTGCTAACGCTTAATTCTAATCCCGCCACCAGGCGGGATTTAAATTAGTTTATTCTAAAAAGTTTGACTTATATTAACATATGTCGTACGATATTTATGTCGAACTTTAACTAAGGGAAATAAAAAATTAACAAAAATCAAATGAATAACAATAGAATAATCTATTTAGTAGTGTTATTAGTTTTGGTAATCATTGCGGCTGTCTACTATTTTAAGGTTGTAGACAACGATAAGAACCAATCTACTACTAACACCAATGGCAATAAAGCTAGTCAAATTGTAAAAACTCAGGTAGAGACAGATAAACTTCCAGAAAAGTTTCCAGCCGATGTGCCAATTGAAAAAGATGCAAAAATTTTGCAAAACTATAACGCCACTGCCCCAGATGGTCGCTTCCAAGCGACGCGCGTGTTTGAAACAAAAGAATCTTTGGCTGCAAACATTACTTTATACCGCAATTTCTTAACCAAGGCTGGGTATGAAATAAAGAGTTCGGTAGACCAACCTAATTATAAAATGCTTTACGCTACTAAAGGTGATGCTGGATTACAGATTGCAGTAGATCAAAACACAGTTTCTAAAGTAAGGACCGTGAGTATTAGTTATACAGAGTTACCAGTAGTGCCTGCCGCAGCCAATACTAACACTACTGCTAACAGCAATTCTACAGCTCAGTAAAATTATCGGCTCTACAGCAGAGCGCAATAAAATGGAACAAAAAGAAATTGTAAAAAAATATTTAGTTGCTCTAGCTATGATCGTAGCTGCGGCGGTAATTATTACCTTAGCAGTTAACTATTATCAGAGTATTTGGGGTAACCGAGCCAATGATGAAGAATTTCTAAGTAATCAGAAAGTTACTGAAACAGTTAAATCTTCGGAATTACCGAAGAAGTTTCCAAGTGATATTCCAATTGAGACTGGGGTGGAAATCATAAAGAATGAAAATAGTGTTGACCCTGATGGCACTACTCATGCGACGCGCACCTTTGTAAGTAGTAAAACTTTAGACGAGAACCACAGTATATACTCTAAATACTTAAATGATAATGGCTGGGTTATAGAAAACTCAGTTAATCAACCCGAGAATAAAGTAATGTTCGCCAGCAAAGGACAACAAAACATTCAAATTGCCATTACCTTACTAAAAGAAACTAAGACAAATACAGTTACAATATCGATTTCAGAATAGATTGACTAAGAATTTTCAAGCAGCCTACCAAAGGCTGCTTTTTTAATACAAATACCTTTATTTTAGTTTTAATTTGTGCTATACTTAATTTAGAAATTAGATTTCCGATTAGTTTTCGAAACAAAAAATACAAAACAAATGGAGAACAAAATAAAGGTAATAATAATTATCTCTATTCTAGCAGTTATTGCTGCTGGTTTTTATATTTATACCAATCAACCTCAGACGTTAGTAGTTGAAAAAAAGGATCTTCAAAGTTCACAACTACCATCAGGATTCCCTAGTACCTTTCCTGTCGAGATGGGTTCCCGTGTATTAGAAAATTTTGAGGCTTCAACTCAAGATGGCCGCAAACAATATACTCGCACAGTTACTACCAATAAGTCAGCAGAGGAACGAGTTAAAGACTTCCGCCTATATTTTCTAGACTTGGGCTGGATTGAAATTGAGACTAGCAAACCAGATGCTAATACTATTAGTACTTTGCTAAGAAAAGGTGATGATACTGTGTTGATTACCAGCTACGAAGATTCTAAAAAAAAGCAAAAAACCGTTTCAGTAACACTAACTGAAGCAGCAAAACAGCCATAAACTAATAACAGAAAAATTTAAATGCCTGCAGCAACAAAAAAATATTTTAGTAAGTCAGTAGGATCACTCGTAATAGCCATGTTCGCTGTCTTGCTAGTGGCTTTCTATTTTGTTTTTCCATTTAATGAACAAGAAAGCGGCTCACTTGCTCAGCCTCTTAAATCAGCGCAGGCAAATGCTTATTGTATAGGGATGGAGCTTACTGTAAACGTTTATGATGTAACAGCTGGGCAAGCAATCGGCTCGTATTACTCGAATGTCTATGACGGACCTTTGTTTGATATATCAATTCCTTACGGACACGTAGTTTCATATTCTTTTGATCCTGGCGGCACTCCTTCGTTTACCGCCGGTCGGTATTATACAACTCAAGATGGTTATGTCCATGACGAACATACTTACACTCCAGACCCAACTCCTGGGATGGGCACAGAGTTTACTGCCCCTCCAATTCGCTCTAATGGACAGGCTACTTTCCAGGTACATCAAAATAGTTGTACCCCGCTTCCACAGCAGCTTCCACAACCAACTCCACCAGATATGACTGTAGTTGGAGAGGTTGGTGCGTTTGTATATTTAAATATTACGGTTACTGACCCACCAGTATTAACCTGTAGTATAGCAGCGAGTAATACTAACCCTAATCTTAGGCAGTACACCTTGGCTTTGAACGGCGGCGCAAGTGGCAATTACGACGTAGTAATGAGATCTAATCCGATAGGGCCAGTAATGTTGAATGAGCCTGTTAGTTTAAACCCTTCCAATTCCTATACGGCGATTGCTAATGTAGATATAACTGGGGTTCCCCAAGGATCTTACATATTAACTTTCGTTCCAGGTGGAGGAGTGCCTGATTGTCAGGCATCGTTAGAAGTAGTGCCAGCGAGCAACCCATCTGTTACTGTTTTCTATAATGGACAAGAAGTACCTCCTTTGATTAATAATAATGACAACGGAATTATTAGTTGGCAAACAAGAGATGTTCGTAGCTGTAGTGCTAGCACCATAGTTGGATCTCCTCCGGCTGGTGGGGAAGTTAGTAACTGGTCAGGAAATATTTTGCCATTAAATAGCCCTTCACCCGCCGGGCGAAGCGTAGGACCATTACAGGCAGCCCGCGACTATTATATTTTTCGTTTAGAATGTATTGGACTTAACAATGAGTTGGTTTCCGATGACGTTATAGTTGATTTTGGTGGCTTGCCTAGACCCCGGGCAAAATTATATTGTTTAGGAGATCAAGATGACCGTCCTCCTAAAGATGATATATGTCACGCTAGTTATGGTAGCTCAGCTACATTAAGTTGGGGTCCAAATGACTATTCAGCAAATTGTACAATCAATCCTGGCAATATTCCAGCGATACCGGCTTATTCCGGCGAAATGCAAACCAGTAATTTATACGCGACTATAACCTATACCATGATTTGTTATGGTCCCGACGGCGAGCCTTCGGTTCCCGATGATGTTACTGTTCAGGTTGGGCCTGTTGGGTTAACAGCAACTTTAATGTGTAGAGGCCCTAATGATGCAGGCTATCAATTAAATACTTGCCGTGTTGATAGTGGTAGCATAGTTTCATTGGAATATAACAGCCCAGGAGCCGAAACTTGTGACATTGCTCCACAAATTGGTAGCGTTACTCCTCCTCATGGATTTAGGAATACTTTACCTATAACTGTAGATACAACCTTTACTTTGAACTGTCGCACAGGGACAGTAACCGCACCACCTTCTCAGGTTAATATAATAGTTAATCAAGGCGAAGAGGACTTTAATATTTCTTGTGAATCACCGTCTTACTTAGTCCAAGGTGGATCAGCGTATTTCCAAATTGAAACCAATTCTTTGAACGGATTTAATAAGTCAGTTAATTTCTCGACTAATGTTTCAGTGGTTGGTGACCCAGGTGAACCAGAAATTTCCTACCCAGTCATAGAGCCTATTTCTAGTCAGATACCTGGTAATCCACGGTTTAGACTGGTGGGTGTTTCTGCTGCAGATGACACTCCAGCAATAGATTATATGGCCAGCTTTACCGCTACTAGTAGAGGCATAACCCATACCAAAGTTTGTTATTTCACTGTCAGCGAACAACCTCTACCACCATCACCTACAACTGTTAAAGCTGAGCCAGGTTTGTGTGAGCGTATTGTAGTGAGCTGGACACATGCAAGCCCACGTCCTGAAGAGTATGTAATTTACCATAGCTTTAGTGATAATGATCCTTCAGGGCAGGAAGTTGGTCGTGTGTCCGGTCAGATTAATAGCTTTGAATATAGAGTAGACCCAGCTTTCGTTGACCGGGTGCATTATTTTGCAGTCGCTTCTTCTAGCGGTGGTAGATTGTCACCGCGCGCTTATAGCGACGGTTCAGGAGTAAATCCTTGTGCTCCAGACATGAACCTTTCCGATAAAGATTTAATCTCGGTTCGCGGCAAAATTAATAAGACCTTTACTCCGGTAGCCTGTAATGACAAATCAGATGCAGTTACTTTACCAAATAATGCATTGTTTACTTCCGGAGATAGGGTTACTTTCCAAATTAATATTTGTAATGCAGATGAAGAGGGTGCTTTAACTAACGGTCGTGTGGTAGATACTATGTATAATCCGAATAATATTAATACGCAATTCAACCTTGAGTATGTGATTGGTTCGGTTAGTACGAATCCAGCCGGATGTGCAGGAGAAATTAGTGAATCACTTCACGAGCTTTCCTTCGCTATTCCTGAGTTACTGCCAAAGGACCCAGGGACAGTTGCAAGAAGCTGTGCTGTTCGCTTTACAGCGACATTAAAAACTCCTCAGAATCCAACTTCTAAAGTTTACCGATTCCAAAATATGGGTGAGATTAGCGGCAATTTCCCAACCTCACCGAAACTCTACTCAACCCCTCCATACCTATTTAGTTTAACTGGCATTCCAGAGCGTGAAGAGACCGCTCCAAGACAATAAGTTCTAGACAAAAAATAAAAAACCATGACAAAAAGCAAAATTATATCCCTAAAGTATATCAAAAACATTAGCCTGGTTTTATTGGCGGCCTTGTTTTTGTCTGGTTTTGCGTTGGTTATAGCTAATAATCAATCTCAAGTTTTTGCTCAAAAAGAGGAGTCTGGCCCTACAACAGATGGGGTATTGCTTTGTAACGGAGAAGATAACAGCTACAAGCTTTCAATTGCAACATATAATAATTGTACTGTTTCTTACAACAGCTCTCCGACTTTGAGTTGGAATATTGTCAGTGTTGATGGTTGGGTAAGCGTAGATGATTGTGAGTTAACCGGTGCCGATGGTTATTCTGTCCCAGGTAAGACGGGAAGTGTTTCAGTTGGTCCATTGACTTCGTACCAGACCTATAGTGTGGAATGTTGGGATGGACGTGGAAGTTATAGTATGGTGGCCAGCTTGGCTATTACAGTAACAGCTGCCCCAACAGGCAATATTACTTGTAATGGTGCGGCTAGTTGTACCATTCTGTACAACACCTCAGCTACGATTGCGTGGAGTTCAGAAAACGCTTCTTCTTGCACTATAACTAATGGCTCTGATACTGCATGGAGTGGTACTTCTGGTAGTGAATCCACTGGTAATCTTACGACTACTACAACGTACACCTTAGGGTGCTGGCCTGACCCAGAAGGTGCTCGCATTCCAATAGAGTCTGTTACGGTAACTGTACAACCACTTGGCGATTTTACTTTATCTTGCGCTCCGCCTTCAGCTAGTATTTCTTTGGGAAGTTCAACCTCTTTTATTTTAACAGTCAATCGTAGTGGTGGATTTACCGATGAAGTAAGTTTTGGTGATCCTTCTATAGAACCTTCTGGAAAAGAAGTCGTAGCCCCAGTTCATACATGGGCTTTAGGTGGTTTTTCTGACGAAGATACTGCCACCTCTAACATAACTTCTAGTTCAGAAACCGCTTTAGGGGATTATACTATTACCTATTATGCGTCCGGTAGTGGAATAAACAGAGAATGCACAGTCTATCTTAGTATTGGGGCTACTCCCACAGGGGCAATAACCTGTAATGGTCTTGATGCCGAGTGCACCATAGACTATAACACCTCAGCTACGATTGCGTGGAGTTCAGAAAACGCTTCTTCTTGCACTATAACTAATGGCTCTGATACTGCATGGAGTGGTACTTCTGGTAGTGAATCCACTGGTAATCTTACGACTACTACAACGTACACCTTAGGGTGCTGGCCTGACCCAGAAGGTGCTCGCATTCCAATAGAGTCTGTTACGGTAACTGTGTCAGCTGATTACAGTATGAGTTGTTCGCCAATAACTCAGACCATCTCTGCTGGTACCGATACTTCATTTATAATATCTAGCATCCCATACAACGGCTTTAATGAAGGGTTAACTTTGGAATACATCATGGACCCTATACCATTTAATCCACTTAATGGGCCAAGTGTTAGTTTTTCTCCAAGTGATCAAATGAAACCAGGAGAAGACGCTGTTGCTGTTATTACGACTACCGAGGATACCCCAGGAGGTACTTATACCTTAACTTTTGGAGGTTCTTGGACAATAGGGGTAGATGGATATACTACTCTACGCCAGTGCGAAGCAGTTCAACTTATAGTTAATGGTCTTCCACCGGTACCTCCTGAAAATGTAACAGTTGATAATCAGGAACAATGTGGTGCGATTGATATTTCTTGGACTCGCGGCGTTGGTACTAATCCTGAAGGTTACCGGGTTTATAGGTATGGCGATGGTGATGGCGGTGGAGCTATATGGACTCAACTAAGTGCTGACATCCCTTACGGCGATGTCCAGTATACTAGCGATGGGGTTAACTACACTTATCGAGACAATAACCCGCTAGAACCTGGCTCTAATTACTACACAGTTGTATCGTATAATTTTGGTACAGAATCTGATTACGATCCTAATCCAACAGGTATCATTCCAATTGCTTGTGAGGCTGACCTTTCATTATCGGATATTGATGTGCTGAGTGTAGTTGGTAATATTTCTAAAACCTTCAGCCCATCAGATTGTAGTGGTCAGTCCGAAGTCGCTTCATTGCCTAACAACGGTCTGTTTAGTCAAGGTGACTCTATTGAGTTCCAAATGAACATTTGCAGCTCTGGTGAATTAGACGTTACTAATCCAGTGGTCGAGTTAATTTTGAATAATTTAATTAATCTCAGCATTATAGAAAGCTCTCCTAAAGGATGTGTTATTGATCAAACTGAAAATAAATCTGGCGGCATGCAGTTTGTGTTGGATAATTTGCTAGATCAAGGTACTGGTAACCCGGTCGCTTGTAGTATTGTGTTCACTGCCAACATTGAAAATAGCGCTACTTTAACGAATCAAACTCGTTTCCAAGCCACGGCAAATATTACCTCTGACCAAGTAAATACTCAAATTTATACACCTCCTTACTTAGTGGGTAGGGTAGTAGGTACTCCTAATCGTGGAGAAGTAGCTCCATAAGAATTGTTAGTATACATAAAAGATTGAAGAAGAATATGAAACAAAACATCAAACACAACAAAATAAAAACTTATTTAACTGGCTTTTTAGCTATTGTGTTAGTTTTTGTTTTGTTTCCATTGGAAATAGCACAAGCCCGAGTAGTTTGTACAAACGTTACTCAGGAATTAGTTGCCCGAAACGGCTTAGGCCAAGAAGTATTTACTTCCTTCTTAGACAGTCATGACGCTTGGAATGGGACATATAGTTATAACGGACCAGCTACAAATGGCCCAGAAGGAGAAACAATTAGTGTTCCAGCTGGTAGCACGTTGTCATTTCAACAAACTTCAAATACAGAAGTACATTTAAAAGGATTTTGGTTTGACGGTAACGATGTTGGACAATTATGGGACATTGGTAATGCCAATGGTCCCGCAAGCTACAACAATTTTACAATTACTGCCCCTGAAACCACATTTATATTTGAGGCTTTTCAGCCGCCACTTCAGCAAGGCTGCCAACGACCTAGTCAGGCTTGGCCTAGTGATTGGATGAATAGGGAATTCCCTGTGCCTCATGACCACGATAGTGATGGTACAACAATCATGTTGAGAGTATTAACTGGTCCTAGCTTTGCTGTAAACTGTACTCCTCCGAATACCACTATTGCTGCTGGTAGCTCAACTTCCTTTAATTTAGCAACGGTTCCATCTGGTGGATTTAATCGCCCAGTAACTTTTACTGCGGAATTAAGTCCTACCGTGAACAATCCTCCAGCAGTATCTTTTGATAATAATAACCAAGTGCCCCCAGCCACTACTATTGCTAATATCAATACATCAACTAATACTACTAGGGAAAACTATACCATTCTCTTTACTGGTCGGGCAGACACTGGCCAGACAGCGAGTTGTTTAGTAGATTTGCGTGTAACTGGCACAAACCCAGACTTTAATTTAATTATTCAACCATATGCAACTTCAGCTGATCCAGTACAAAGAAATATTGGACCTGATGTAGTGTTCCAGGTTTTCGCTGAGTGCTTAAATGGTTTCCAGGGCCCTATTTTTGGTTTAGCAGCCCGTACAACTTTCACTAATTTACCTACTCCAACTTTAGGAGTAACGCAACTAGACTGTGACCCGGCAACCCCTACCCCACAGTCCACTACTTTAACCGTTACTAATACTAACCAAGTTATTCCAGCCGAGCAATCTAGCTGGCCAAACTTAATATTGCCTAAAGATGTGTTTGTAGCGGGTAGCGCTCAATTGTAATAGCTAGCTATGAGAAATAAAATTACACTTTCAATATTTGCTGGATTATTAGCTGTTATAGCAGTTGGGTTTTATTTTCATCAAAATCCTACTCAACAAACAACTGCCAAGCAAAATACTGATTCAGTATCATCTATTTTTAGAACGAAAAAAGCCCAGGCGGCTGGTCGTTGCGATTACCCATATTTTAAAGTTAAAGTTACCGACTTAGATACTAATCCTCCATCGGTCATTGGTACATTTACTGCTGGTCAGCATGCTTTCGTTAGTTTTAGACCAGTAGCATTACAATTGCTTTTAGAGGAAACCTATTGGAATATGAATATCCCGCCTGGACCTAATGCGCCTAATCCTATGAAGCGATACCAGATTGATGTTCCAATGGGGCATAGAGTTCGCTATGAGTTAGTTGAGGCTGATGCAATAGATATAGGCCCAGGTGAGGATGGTTATGAGATTTTGAGGTATGGAGACAGTCCTTTCTTTTATACCGGATCTAACGGGTATGAACCAAATCCTCCCCACCCTTTTACTTATATTTACGACACTCCCCCCCGCACTTCCGGCTACACTGAATACTATGTAGACAGAAAAAATGGATATTGTTCTAATTCTCGTAGATATTGGGATGAATCAACCCAAAGCTGGGAAGATGGCGAACTTATGGGGTATTTCAGAGCAGAAATAGAAATTGTGAGTGGTGAAGGTGGTCCCCCGCCAGGTAATCCAACCCGCAAAGAAGTTGGCACCTCTTTGGCGCTAATAAAAAACGCAGCTGTTGATTTAAAAGTTAATGGACAGTCAACTGCTCAAGTACAAGTTGGCGCGACCCCAAATCTTACTTGGACAACAGAGTCTGTTTCTGCCGGTAATTCTTGCCAGGCTTCTAATACTAATGGTGACCCTCTATGGGTAGGTCCTAAGAATGGCCCAGGTGGTGGTAGTCAACTGGTTGGACCAATGAATAGCGAAGGTATTTATACGTACCACATACAATGTAGTGGGTACAATTCTATAGCATCATCTCAAGTAACTATTCAAGTTGGGCCAAATCCTGATGATTTTGCTTTGCTGTGTACACCGCCAAATCATCCTGATATATTCCTTGGCAGCAGCGCCGCATTTAACCTTTCTACTGAACCAATCGGTAATTTTGGTTCTCCAGTTAGCATTACTCTCCACAAAACCGATTATATTCCTTCAGGTATGCCGGGAGATTTTGAATATCCGCAAGTGAGTTTAAACCCAAATACACCACAGCAACCGCCATCAAATACAATTGCAATGGTTAATACCGATCCTTCTGTGGGTCTTGGCTTATATATTTATACTTTTAGAGCAACCGGTGGAGGGAGAACCCATGATTGTATAGTAGATGTAAATGTGATCTCTATAAATGTTGAGCCACCAGGCCAACCTCAAGTTCAAGCGCGTAGCGATGTCGAGTGTGAAAAAGTATTTATTAGTTTTTCACCGCAAGGCTTGCCTACTCCTACATCGTATAAACTTTACCGTGGCCGTCCATTTACTGGAGTCTTGCTTCAAACCTATGGTCCTAATGAACGTTTAGAGTACACAGATACTCCTCCAGGGGCCCAGCCAAGCGGCAACTTCTACTACGTTATTGCATACAATGGTAATACTCCTTCACAGCCAGGTATAGCTGGCCCCGCTAACATTAATATTTGTGCCCCAGACTTGGGGGATTCCGATAAAGACCTAATTAAAGTAGAGGGGAAATTTACTAAAGATTTTAACCCAACCCCTTGTAATGGTAGTGGTAGTCCTAATCCAGTCACTTTGCCACCTGGTGCAATCTTCGCAGTTGGCGATTGGATAACTTTCCAAATTAAAGTTTGTAATAAAGGTGAGCGTGACGCTACTAATGTTCAAGTTGTAGACAGGTTATATAACAATAGTAATCCCGATACGAAATATAATTTGCGTGACCCACAGCTAGTACAGAACGTTGGTAATTGTGCAAATCCGGCAAGTTTTAGTTCTACTTCTAATACTCTTAGTTTCTCAGTGCCAATCGTAGCAGCTGGCGATACCTGCATTGTTAAATTTAAAGCCAAGCTGTATGCGCCAGATAATCCATCCGCACCAGTATACAGATTCCAAAATACTGGAGTCATAACTGCTGATGGTTTGGCACCAGTTCCTTACTACACCCCACCATACTTGTTTAACTTAACTGGCATTCCAGAGCGTGAGGAAATCCCGCCACAGCAATAATCAGCCTTAAGCAGTTGAGCTTTGACATAACTGTTGGGAAATGTTACTATGCACGTGCAATAGAGGCTCAAGCAGAAAAGGTCGAAGCCGAAGTTCTATAGCAGAAAATTTAATCTGAAACACATGGAGAAAGATCAAGAGTTTGTTGAATTTATCATCAAGGCGTTAGTAGATAATCCTCAAGATGTTCGTACTGACCGTACTGTTGATGAAATGGGTGTGCTAATTACTTTGCACATCAACCCGGCTGACATGGGTCAAGTAATTGGCCGTATGGGTCAAACCGCTAAAGCCGTTCGTACTCTTCTTCGCGTAGTTGGCGCTAAGCATAAGGCTCGCGTAAACTTGAAGATTGATGAACCAGAAGGCTCACATCGCGGCCCACGTCGTCAACGCGACGACCAGGGTATGGATGCTCAAGCTGATTCCGGCAATAGTGAAGCTGAAAGCTCCGCACCAGACATGGACGACTTCAAGCTTTAATTGAAAGATAATTCAAAACCCGCGCACAACCTGCCGGGTTTTGTTTTAGCAGGCAGATGAAAAAAAAGATTTCCATACAAGTTATTACTTTGTTTCCGGATTTTGTGGAGCAATATACTAAGTTTGGTATAGTTGCCCGCGCGATTCGGAATAAAATTTTAAAATTTGGTGCAGTAAATCTGCGCAGTTTTTCGTTTGATAAACGCGGCACTGTTGATGACCGTCCTTACGGCGGCGGTTTAGGTATGGTGCTTCGACCAGATGTGGTTATAAAAGCTATCCAAAAATCTCGCAAAAAGAATTCTTATGCGGTGCTTTTAACGCCTCAAGGCAAAGTTTTTAACCAAAAGTTGGCAAAAAAGTTGTCTAAATACGAAAATTTGATTTTTGTCTCTGGTCGCTACGAAGGCTTTGACGAACGCGTGCGCAAGTTTGTTGATGAAGAAATTTCTATCGGTGATTACGTTTTAATGGGCGGTGAACTTCCTGCGTTAGTTGTGAGTGAGGCTGTGTTGCGGTTAATTCCTGGTGTACTTGGTAAAGATGATTCAGCAGAAGCGGAAAGTTTTTCTGAAATGAAAGACCAACCACTACAACTGGAGTACCCACAATATACCAAGCCAGAAGTTTTGGAAGTCAAAATAAATGGTAAAGTTAAAAAAATGCTTGTACCAAAAGTCTTGTTAACTGGCCATCATGTTAATATAGAAAAGTGGCGCAGGGAAGAAGCATTAAAGCGCACGAGAAAGCGTCGCCCGGATTTACTGAAATAACCTTATGGATATAAACACTTTATTAGTTCAAGGATTAACTCTTGGGCTTGCAGCCAATATTTTACCAGGACCCATGATGATATTTAGTCTGAGTCAGATTATTAAACGCGGCACTTTGTCAGAAATGATTATTCAATTTGGTGCCACTGCAATAAACATTGTTAGAATTGCTCTAGCTTTCATGCTATTTTCTGTATTACCCCAGAATGAAATTTTGTTCGGTTTACTGTCATTGTTTGGCGCAATATTTTTACTCTACATGGCATATGGAAATTTTACATATAAATCGGATATTCAAGTTCCTGCTACGGTTACAGATAATCCATTTTTGCAAGGAGTGTTAGGAAATATATTAAACGCTGCTGCATATATTTTTTGGTTAACTGTCGGAGGTCCAATTATTTTATCTGCTGGCTCTATTGCTAATGGTCTTAGTTTTGCATTAGGATTTTTAATTTCAATTACTCTATGTGGAATAATTATTGCTTTAGTTGCTGGCCGAATTAAAGTTTACTTAGCTAGTAATTATTATGTCTATGTAATCCGATTGCTTGGGATTGTTTTAATAATCTTTGCCGTGTTATTTTTTAAGCAGGCGCTTAGCCATTTTTCAATTTCCTAAAATGTTTAAATTAACTGTTCAAGATCTAAAAACCAGGTTAGATAAATTTTTGTCCGAGCAGCTTTCGAATTTACCAGGAGACGAAGCAATTTCACGTGGTAAAATCCAGCGCGATATAGAATCTGGAGCGGTGAAGGTGAATGGCAAAGTGGCTGACGAAGCTAAGTTCGTAGTGCGCAAAGACGATGCAGTTGAGTATGTGCCAATTAAGGAAGAGGCGCCTGAACCAAAGAATATCCCTTTACATACTCTGTACAACAATCATGGTTTGCTAATTATAGATAAGCCGGCTGGTTTGATAGTACATCCTGGCGCTGGTTTTAAAGGGGACTCTCTTGCACAGGCACTTCTATACCATTTTAAGGACATTCATTTGGTGGGCGAAGAAGGCCGGAGCGGGATTGTACATCGAATAGATAAAGACACTAGTGGAGTAATGTGTGTGGCTCTGACTCCAGAAATGTATGAACATCTAAAAGATGCCTTTTCGGAAAGGAAAGTTAGAAAGGAATATTTGGCTTTAGTAAGCGGAAAAATTGAACAGCAACACGGCAAGATTGACCTAGCGCTTGGTAAAAGCCAGAAAGACTTCCGAAAATACACTACTGACACCAAAGATATGGTGCGCGAAAAACCTTCTTTGACTGAGTATTCGGTTGAGGAATACTATACCGATCCAGTCAGTGGCGGGGTTGACTTTTACACCCTAATTAAGGTAAAATTGCATACAGGTAGAACGCATCAGATTCGCGTTCATTTTTCTTCTCTTGGCTTTCCTCTAGTAGGAGATTTGCTCTACGGTGGTAAGAAAGTGATGAAACTTGGTCTCCAAAGACAGTTTCTTCATTCAAACAAGATTGAAGTGCAACTACCGAACAAAGAATGGGTTGAGGCGGAAAGCAAATTACCTGCTGATCTCCAAAACATTCTTCAGAAGTTAAATAAAGTCTAACGTTTATATAAAACCATGCCAATCGTAAAAAACTTAAAAGCTGAACAACTAAAAGAATGGCCTCATTTTGAAGTTGGTAATACTGTAAAAGTTCACAACCGCATTAAAGAAGGTGGTAAGGAACGTATTCAAATTTTTGAAGGCGTAGTTATTGCCCGCAAAGGCGGCAAAGGTGCTAACGCAACTTTCATGGTACGTAAAATTGCTAGTGGTGTTGGCGTAGAACGTATTTATCCTTTACATTCACCAAACATTGCGAAGATTGAAGTATCTAAGGATGACAAAGTTCGCCAAGCAAAAATTTATTATGTACGTGAGCGCCGCGATAATACCCCACGGACTCGTCGTAAGCTTATTGTGACCAAGAAGATGAAAGAAGCTGCTGCTAAGAAAGCTAAGGCCGAAGCAAAAGCTGAATAATTTTCCAATTAAAAACAGACCTCAAAGCTAATTGCTGAGGCCTGTTTTTTATTAGGAATTAATTTTATCCATTCCTAGTCTCGTAACTGTTTCTTCTACTGAATCCCAATCTAGGCTTTTGAAGAAGCTTTCTATGTAGTCGGCGCGATTTACGCCGTAATCTATGAAGTAGGCGTGTTCGTAAACATCGAGAGCAACAAGTGGGGTAGCGTGCCAAATTGGAAAAGCATCGTGCGCGTCTCCCAGGAAGTTGAACATTTGCCCAGTTTGCCAGTCGAAGGCAAACCACACCCAACCACGTGCAGCAATCCCAGTTGCCTTCATATCTGTCTGCCAATTTTCGTAGGATCCGAAGTGCTTTTCTATTTGGCTGCCAAGCCAGCCACTAGGCTGTCCACCTTGGCCGGAAATGTTTTGGAAGAAAATTTCGTGAGCTTTAATTGCATCTAAAGCGAAAGAGTACCCAAGTTTCAAGGCGCGAATATCTGAATAAACTGCGTTAGCAGTAGACTTCTCTACATTAGCGAGCTTTTCCTGAATCTCATTAGCTTTTTTGATATACCCTTCGTAGAGCTTGTAATGCTCACGCATCATTCTTTCTGACATGCCTTCTACCCCATTGATGCTATTAAACTGTTTTGCTTCGAATTTAGTCATTAGCCTAGCTTGGTTTGCCTAATGTAGCTTCGCCTTTGTGCCAGTTGGCTGGGCATCGTTCACCAGTTTGCAAAGCTTCAACTACACGCAAAATTTCTTGAGTGTTGCGGCCAACTGAACCATCAGATACCAGTGCATAACGCAAGATGCCATTAGGATCAATAACGAAAGTGCCACGTTGAGCAGCGCCTTCGTCATCTAGAACATTGTAGATGTCAGCTAATTCTTGGGTAGTATCCGCAATAATTGGATACTTAACGTGCTTAAGCCGTTCGTCGCTTTCAAACCAGGCCTTGTGAGAGTGGTGGCTATCGGTAGAAGCAGAAATCACCTCACAATTTAGTTTTAGAAAATCTTCATAATGACGACCAAACTCTTCAATTTCCGTTGGGCAAATAAAAGTAAAGTCTCGTGGGTAGAAAAATAACACTAACCACTTACCTTTGTAATCGGCCAAAGAAGCGGTTTTAAATTCACCTTGATGATATGTGGTCATATCTTCAAATACTGGTGCTGGCTGGCCAACTTGTGGGCCAAAACCAAAGTCAAAACCTTCGTCGTAGCCACAACTGTCGCAATTGCAATCATGCATAAATAAAATCCTTTAATCTTAATGATCTATATACTCATACTAACTTCAAATGAAATGGAAATCAAATTGAATCGATAGATTGAGATAAGTTAAAGCCGCTCCTTGCGGAGCGGCTTAGTTCCAAGTCTTCGCATCAGCAATGACTGGCTCGGTAAATAAAGTATACGATTGATTGAAAGGAATGTCAATTGTGGACCCATGGGGAGTTGAACCCCAGAAGACTTGGTTACCGAGCCAGTCGACGCGCCTGCTGGGCCCATAGATTAAGCCTAGCAGGGGGATACCCAAGTTTATACAAAAAAGCAGCGACTATGAGAGTGCTGCTAAAGTGGTTAAAGCTTTCAGACGCAAGGAGTCTGGCATGGATGCTGGTGACATAAACCCCAGCAAACCTCGCAATCTAGCTATTTCATTTTCAATGTCGAGTTTACCCCCAGCGGTTTTTTCTAAATTGTAGATCGCCATTTTTAGACTGGCTCTCAATGCTTTGGTGTTAGATATGCAGCCGGTCTGCAAGTTGTACCCCAAGGCAGGTATTGGGTTGATCATATCGGAGTGCCTAATTTTATGGATTCTGAATCCTGCACGTTCCGTTGTTCTAAAGTACCATCGAGACCCTTTGTTTAGCGGCTTCTGGGAGCTTAAAAAAAAGTTATCCGCGTACCGAGTTACTATGGTCTCGTTATTGGAACTGTGCTTTGCCAGCTTTTCATCCAACTTTCTGACAACCATTTCGAATAAGGCAGGACTTGCAGGGCTTCCCTGCGGCAAGCCGCAATGGAAAGCGATCTTTGAGTCTTCCTCATCTGGCAGATTTACAGCTTTTGTCATGAGGCATAAATACATGATCATCCTCGTGACGTTTTCGCCAAATTTGGTTCGCAGTTCGATCCAAACCGCACCTGGTTCAATCGATGGAAATGCATTTTTGACATCCCAGGCCAGTAAGTACTTAGAATCGAGATGCGCTTTGAGCATTTCGAAAGGATTGCCCCCGACAAACCCATAGCTATTCGGATGTCTGCCGAATTCTGCTTGGATCAGTCGACCGATTTTTTGCTGAACTTTACGTAGGGATTCGCATGGGATATTTAGAGATCTAAATTTTTTCGTCCCTTGTTTGCGAATCCACACCGTTCGGTATAGATTTCTGCTTCCGTTAACCTCGATCTCTCGGAGAAGTTCTCGGAGATCAAAATTGATTGGCAGTTGAAGTTTATGCCCAAGCCACAAGAGGGCTTGAGTTTTGGC
Organism: uncultured Candidatus Saccharibacteria bacterium; assembly: GCA_964650345.1. GTDB lineage: Bacteria > Patescibacteriota > Doudnabacteria > UBA920 > UBA920 > UBA920. Next base: position 23,410 of record CAZYSI010000006.1, read on the forward strand.
TGTTGACCATTCTCTCATGTTGCCCTCCTGTGAATTGGGTTTAATCCTACTTTGCAGAGTTTGGACTCGCGCCAAGATGACACCTGACCAGACTACTTAACCCTCTTATGAGGGTAATAACCTAGCCAGTAATCCGACTAGGTAATAGAGCTGGAAATCTCTATTTCACCAAAGCAAGGACTAAACAAAGTATAATTCATTGGTTAGGAACAGTAAATATTACAGTTTGACCTTGGTCTTCCAATGTGGTACAGTAAAGTCATAAAATCAATTTTAAGTTTCCAACGCAGTTTAGGTTTAAATACTGTTGAATATCTAGAAAATGCGATTATCTTTGAATTTTTCTCACTTAGAAACATTATCAATAAAATCTAGCCGAGCAGTTAATCTGCGCGACTAATTTTCGCATATCTAAATTCAGCTAAATTAACTTTAAGCCTTACTTGCTGTGAAGGATCGTAAGGTTTTTATGTTTATAATTTATGCAATTGCAGGACTTGTGGTCGGCGGTATAGTTGGCTACATGGTTCGTCAAAACTTGGCATCAAAGAAAGTTTCTGGGGCGGAAAGTCGCGCTGAAAAAATCTTGGAAGATGCAAAGAATAAAGAAAAAGAAATGCTCATTGAAGCTAAGGCCGCAGCCTTAGAAATTACTGAGTCGGCGAAAAAGTCGGAAGCAGATTTTCGCGCACAAATAGTTCGTTTTGAAGAACGCATCGATCGTAAAGAAAAGGATTTAGACAATAAGTCTAATCAACTTGAACAAAAAGCTGCAGACTTAGAACAACGCAATGAGAGTCTGAAGCAGACTGAAGAGAAAATTAAAGAAATTAAGCAGCAACAACTTGAGAAACTGGAAAAAATTGCTGGTTTAACTCGTGAAGATGCCGCTAAGGTTCTTATGGAAAATGCTGAAAAAGGTATTTCCGAAGAAATGCTTAAGCTTCACCGTAAGCTGCTTAATGAAGCTCATGAAACCGCAGACCGCGAAGCTCGTAAAATAGTAGCACAAGCAATTGAACGTATTGCTACCGAAGTTACTGCCGAAACTACCACTACTACAGTGATGATTCCTAACGAGGAAATGAAGGGGCGGATTATTGGTAAGGAAGGGCGTAATATTCGCGCCTTTGAACAGCTTATGGGTGTGGAAATTTTAATTGACGACAGTCCAGACACAGTGGTTATTTCGGGCTTCAATTCCATCCGACGTCACATTGCCAAACTTACTTTGGATAAGCTCTTGCAGGACGGTCGTATTCATCCAGCCCGCATTGAAGAAGCTTACGAAAAGAGTAAAGCGGAAATTAATGAGCAAATTA
>CAZYSI010000006.1:24741-26234 GCA_964650345.1 uncultured Candidatus Saccharibacteria bacterium
CGCCCGGCGGAATCAGCACCAACGCGCCGGCAGAAATTAAAAAGGCCGGCGAAGATGCGGTTTACGAACTTGGGATTACTAATTTTCCACCAAAGCTGGTTCATTTAGTTGGCCGTTTAATGTTCCGTACTTCCTACGGGCAAAATGTACTCCTTCACTCTATTGAGATGGCCAAGGTCGCGGCATTAATTGCCGAAGACTTGGGTGCTGATCAGTCGATTTGTAAGCAGGGTGCTTTGCTTCACGATATTGGTAAGGCCCTCGACCAAGATATGGAAGGAACTCACGTAGAAATTGGCCGCCGCATTGCTGAAAAGTTTGGCTTGGACGAGAAGGTAATTGAAGCAATTGAATCTCATCACCATGATACCGATGTTTCTGAACATGCTTCTCACCACGCGCCGCTATCTATTGAAGCTATGATCGTCGATGCCGCTGATGGTATTTCTGGTAGCCGCCCGGGGGCTCGTAAAGACAGCTTTGAAAACTATGTAAAGCGTTTGTCTGACTTAGAAGATATTGCTAATTCCTTTGAAGGCGTAGAAAAGACTTACGCTATTCAAGGTGGCCGTGAACTTCGCGTATTCGTTACACCAAATGTGCTTGATGATTATGCTTGTCAGAAACTGGCTCGTGAAATTGCCAACCGTTTGGAAACTGAACTAAAGTTTCCTGGTGAAATCCGTGTTCACGTTATTCGTGACTACCGCGTAATTGAGTATGCGAGATAAAATTTAATGGCAAAAATTCTCATCATCGGTGATATTATGGCCAGACCTGGGCGGCACGCGTTAGCCCAGGTTTTGCCGTTGTGGAAACAAGAGCTCGGCTGGGACGACCAGAGCGATGTGCTTATTGGTAATGTAGAAAATTTGGCGCACGGCAAAGGCATTACTCCAAACACAATCGCCGAACTAGAAGCCTTGGGTTTTGATGCCTACACTTCTGGTAATCACATTTTTGCGACAGGTCCGCACGCGCAAGACTGCTTCGATAAATACAATAAAATCATCCGTCCGGCTAATTACCTTACTATGTCTGAAGCTGAAGCGTTAGTGCCAGGGGAAGGCTACTACCGATTTAGTCATTAATTTGGGCGGACGGTTGTTTTTCGAAAATCAGTTTCGCGGCGAGATTGGTAATCCGTTTTTCAAGTTCGATGAAATTTATCAACAACAAGCTCAAAAAGATGATATAATCATTGTAGATTTGCACGCTGAAGCGACTAGCGAAAAGAATGCTTTCGGTTGGCATGCAGATGGCCGCGCCACAGTTGTCTATGGTACGCACACGCATATCCCAACGGCTGACACAAAAATTTTGCCAAAGGGTACGGCGTACCAAACAGATATTGGTTTTACTGGCGCCCGCGATAGTGTACTAGGGGTGAAAATCGAAAATTCCTTGGCACCCTTTTTGGAAACTGGTAAATTCAAGCTCGAAGCACCTGAAGGTGGCCCGGCAATTGTGAACGCTCTCTTAGTAGAGATCGA
>CAZYSI010000006.1:26244-32779 GCA_964650345.1 uncultured Candidatus Saccharibacteria bacterium
ACAAAAAGAAGTAGAAGTTTAAAAAGTCTGCAAAACAAAATGAAATTCATAAATCCTCAAAACGTGGTGGCCCAAATGGGTCTAAAGGCTGGTCAAACTGTAGCGGATTTTGGAAGTGGTGCTGGTTTTTTTGCCACAGCTGCCGCGCAAATGGTTGGCAATAACGGTACGGTCTACGCTGTCGATGTACAGCAATCCAAACTGACCGCCACTGCGTCATCAGCTTCTCAGCAAGGATTTAAAAATGTGCAAATTATTCAAGCGGACTTAGACCAACCAGTTACGCAAATTGCAGATGCTTCTTGCGATGCGGTAATTATGGCCAGCATCTTGCATGAAATTAAAAATCGGTCTATGCTACTGCAAAATGCGTACCGGGTTTTAAAGACTGGTGGACAGGTGTTGGCTGTTGAGTGGAAAGCACAACATACGATTTTTGGCCCTGCAATGGATAAGCGGATTCCAGAAGACCAAATGGAGCAAGAGCTTGCTAAGATTGGCCTGCAAAAGATTAAGTCTATCCCTGCCGACCTGTTCCATTACGCATTGTTATTTAAAAAATAATTTATGATGAATTATATAAAAAACCTCAATTGGCGCGAGCTAATTACTGCTGACTTTTGGTTCGGAGTTGACCGTATTCGAATTCACACTAGTGAAACAGCGATTCTATACATTGGCGCAGCCTTAGTTGTGCTCGGTATAATTACCATTATTGCTAGCCGGATTACAAAGAATCTATTTTTGCGCCAAGTGTTAGGGCGATTTGCTAAAATCTTTTTCACCATTGGTATTTTGGAAGGCATTTGGTATTTACTTCGTACTCAATATACAGCAGTGCTCGGTTCCAAAGCTGTTGCAGTACTGTTATTGTTGTGGGGAATAATTTGGCTGTACTGGCCAATAAAATATTTGTTAAAAAATTATAAAGAAGATATGGCCAAAGCCTCTAGAGAAGCCAGTCGCCAGGAATACTTAACTCGAAAGCGCTAAATTACTAATAGGCAACTTTAGAAAAAGTTTACGCTAATTTTATCTCGATTATGCCATGCTGCTGGTAGCATGGCATTTAATGTTAAAAACAAGTTAGGGATCTGGGGTGAGCGCGTGGCAGAGAGGGAGTATTTAAAGCGTGGCTTTGTGTTGGTAGCTCGCAATGTTCACAATACTCGCGGCAAGATGCTCGGCGAAATCGATTTGGTTGTTAGGTCAGACCGGTCCTTAGTGTTTGTAGAAGTTAAGGTTCGCAGAGGCGATAGATTTGGTTCAGCAGTCCAAAGCATTTCTAAAGTCAAACAGCGCAAATTAATACGAATCGTAAATTGGTTTTTACGGCGGTTCCCACAGTACGGCAACCTCCAGCCAAGGATCGATGTTTGTGCGATTGACGCAGTTCCAGCTGCTTTTCGCCTTGGTGGGAATATTGACAAACGCGCCATAAATGTTATAATTATTCCATCAGCTGTAACTTTAGATAACTGATGGGATTCGCCCATCTTTTTTGTTACAGAGGGCCTGCAAATATTTTCAGGCCAATCAGAACAATTAAATAGTGGCCAATCAGAAGTTGAATGGCCGCAGGAACAATTAAATATATGAACGAACAATTTGAACAAGCCTTAGCGCAGATCGCCGAGGAAAAAGGTGTGACTCGCGAAGAGATCATTTCTATGATCGAAGCTTCCTTGGCCGCAGCCTTTCGCAAAGATTACGGCGAGAAGGACCAGAACCCAGTTGTGGTTTTTGACCCTGAAAATATGGGTGCGAAAATTTATGACGAAAAAACTGTTGTTGAAGGAAAATCTGTTGAATCTGAAGATCCAGAAACACATTTAGACACTGCTAAAGAAATTGACATTGCTGATGCGAAGAAGCAAGACAAAGACGCTAAAGTAGGTGATGTCATTCGTAATGAAATTACTCCAGCCGATGGAGTGGCTTTTGGACGCATTGCTGCGCAAACAGCTAAGCAGGTTATTATCCAAAAACTTCGTGAAGCAGAACGCTCAGTGCAGTTCTCTGACTTTAAAGCTAAAGAACGAACATTGGTTAATGGGATTGTGCAGCGTGTGGAAGGTGACACAGTTTTAGTAGACTTAGGCAAAGGTGTTGGGGTGTTATTCCCATCAGAGCAAATTCGCGGCGAACGTTACGAAGTGAACGCACGGATTAAAGTTTTAATTTTGCACGTTGAACCAGCGACCCGCGGTCCAAAGATTACTTTGTCCCGCTCTCATCCAGATATTGTCCGCAAGCTATTTGAAATGGAAGTGCCAGAAATATATAACGGGGCTGTAGAAATTAAATCCGTAGCCCGCGAAGCTGGTAGTCGTAGCAAGATAGCAGTAGCGTCCATCCAAGAAGGAATCGACCCAATCGGCGCTTGCGTAGGCCAAAAAGGCACACGCGTGCAAACGGTTATGGCTGAACTTGGCGGCGAAAAAATCGACATTATTGAATGGTCTGACGACCCAGTGAAATTTATTGCCAATTCTCTGTCTCCTGCGAAAATTGTTAACGTGCAGTTAGATATGGAAGAAAAGGAAGCCGAAGTTGGTGTCATGGAAGACCAGTTGTCTTTGGCAATTGGTAAGGCTGGGCAAAATGTCCGTCTGGCCGCGCGTTTAACTGGCTGGAAGATCGATATTAACCAAGAGAATGTGGGTGGTGAAGACAGCGAAAACAGCGAAGGTTCTGAAGAAACTTTCGAAGCCGACGTCGAAGCTCCTGAAATAGATGCACCAGAAGAGCAAATCACAGAAGGCGAAGCAACTATGGTTGAAGATGAATCTGAATCTGGGCAAATTGCTGCGCCATCTGGTGATGAAGATGATATTGAAGCTGAACCAGATAAAGAATAGAGTTAATTATTAATTAAATTAATAGAATAAACATATGCCGTTAGTACCAATGGTTATTGAAAAGTCTCCGATGGGAGAGCGCGCTTACGATATTTACAGCCGCTTACTTAAGGAACGCATCATTTTTTTAGGTGAACCAATTGATGATGCCGTTGTAAACACTGTCATTGCTCAGTTGCTGTTTTTGGATGCCGAAAGCAGTAGTGATGATATTAAAATATATATCAACTCACCTGGTGGGAGTGTGACTGCTGCCATGGCGTTGTACGATTCCATGCAGCATGTTAAAGCTGATGTTTCGACAATTGTACTCGGGCAAGCTGCATCTGCTGCTGCTGTATTGCTAGCAGCTGGCGCCAAAGGCAAACGTTTTGCTCTACCGAATGCGCGTATTATGATTCACCAAGTTATGGGCGGAGTAGAAGGACAGCAGAAAGATGTGGAAATTCAAGCGCGTGAAATGCTACGCATCAAAAACCAGATTAATGAAATTTTGGCTAAGCACACTGGCCAGACATTGAAGAAAATTGAAAACGATACTGACCGTGATTACTTTATGACTCCCGACGAAGCCAAGAAATACGGTTTGATCGACAAGATCATTCAGTAAGGCTATAGTTAAGACAGATAATTAAACAAAAAATTATGTCTAAATGGGTAGCTGATTGCAGTAAAATGCCTAGCGAAAGCAACTGTGATCTAAAAATAACTGGTTCCGATAAAGAATCAGTTGTGGAAGCCACTTATGCTCACACTGTAGGCTCAGTACACCGCCACTCGCCAGACGAATCAGGCTTGCGCGATCAAATCTCCTCCTCAATAACAGAGGAAGAATAAATTAAAAACTCCCACGTCATAACTGGCTGGGAGTTTTTACCTTTGACAAAACTGTACTTTTTTGCTATAATTAATATGTTAGGCGCGAAACACAAAGCTGTTCGCACAACGAATTCTGAAACAAAAACACAATCGAATAGACTATGGCTCAGAGTCCAATTAACTTAGTCCATATTTTAAAGCCACCTAAGAAAACAGTGTTTGGGAGCGGTCTGCGCACCTCGTTTTTACGTGCTTGGATATTTACTGCAATGAAAGTATTAGTTGTTGCCAGTATTATTAACGGTGCCGATTTGTATTCTAAAGTAGAAGAAAATGTTATTTTACTGGATCAATACTTTCGTAATGACTTCTACGCCATTACTTACGATGAAGACTTTTTAGTGAAGCCAAAACCAGTCGTGCCTAAAATTATTATCACTGAAAAATTTGAACCACGCGGCCCAGCATTAGCAGAAGGTTCTGTGGCTTCAGCTGTAACTGAAAATACACCTTAAAAGTAAAATTAAAGCTGTCTTCTGATCTATTCAGGGGCAGCTTTTTTAGTTATACTGGCTACATGATACTAGAGAAAAACTTTACTATTGTAGATGTCGAAACAACAGGCGGAAGCCCGTTTTTTAATCGAGTTATAGAAATCGGGCTACTCAGAGTAGAAAAAGGTGAAGTCGTTGAGGAGTACCAAACTTTAGTAAATCCAGTTATGCCGATTCCAGAGTTCATTACTAAAATGACCGGAATAGATGACGCCGTTGTTTTAGCAGCACCGAAGTTTGAGGATTTAGCTGAAGAAGTTTTAGCTAAATTTGAAAATGCGATTTTCGTAGCCCATAATTCTCAGTTCGATTATGGATTTTTGAAAGAAGAATTCCGCCGGGTAGGATTGGCATTTACAATGCCCCAACTTTGCACAGTAAGATTATCTCGCGCGTTGTATAAAGAACATCGTCATCATAATTTGTCAGCAATTATTGAACGCTATGATTTTAAATGTGAAAACCGACACCGCGCGTTTGATGATGCCAAAGTACTTTGGGATTTTCTGCAGCATATTAATAAAGAGCTCGATACCACTGAAGTAGTTAAAGCTATGAGAGCTTCGTTGCGTGGTCCACGCAACTTAAAATCCGACATCCTTAAATCATCTTCAACAAATTTAGATAAAGTTTTAGTTTATGAAAAAGAGTCCGGAGAAACATTTAGCCTCAATTGATCCAGTGCTTGCTGTGGTAATCGCTCGTATTAAACTAGCGCCACCGAAAGCCTTAACTCTTCGAAACCACTTCCATACATTAGTGGAGTCGATTGTGTCGCAGCAACTTTCAGTAAAAGCATCGGATACGATTTTTAAACGTTTCAAACAGCTATTCGTAGATGCTGGCGTAATAAAAACTCCCCGCAGTTTTCCTAAGCCGTTGCAAGTGTTGAAAATGCCTGATTCAAAATTGCGTTCCGTAGGGCTTTCGGCTGGAAAAGTTAGGTATGTTAAGGATCTGGCTTATAAGGTTCATAAAAAAGAAGTAATGTTGCACAAGCTAGATAGTATGTCAGACGAAGAAGTTATTGAGCATTTAACTCAAGTTAAAGGAGTCGGTCGTTGGACAGGAGAAATGTTTTTAATGTTTGCTTTGCAAAGACCTGACGTATTTTCTCATGGCGATCTTGGTTTGCGTAACGCGATTCAAAAACTATATGGTTTTAAAAAACCATTAAGTCAAAAGCAAATTGAAAAAATTGCAACGAAGTGGGCACCACACCGAACCCTTGCTTGTCGTTATCTGTGGAAGAGTTTAGATAACGAGTATTGACTAATGCCGGTAAAATTGCTAAAATCCATTGGTCGACTAAATTTTAGTCGATTATTTTTTGGTAGGAGGAATTGTTTTGATGGACCTTTTTGGAATTCGTTCACTGCATTTAGAGATGCCACTAAACGGCAATATTTCTGAGTGCTACGTCCTAGACCCCCAGCAAGAAATAAGGTCGGTATCAGATCGGAGCATGTTCCATTATGCCCTCGATCGAAACTGGTCGGAGTTAGATAGAGAGTTCCGGCAGTCTCTGTCGCCGGAAAGTATAGTTTACACTTCGTGTAAAACCCGGGACGAAGTGATCCACACATTGCTCAGTAACAAGCCGGTTCCGCTCTACGAGCTGATCCCCCAGCTCGTTTAATTATCATCAAGACAAGGGATTTGACTGAAGGCTCCCGTAGCCTTCTTTTTATTATAAATTTTGCTAAGTTTTTCTTTTAAAAACCCTTGACAAGGGTCACTAAAACACTTAATATAGATGAGGATCAAGTAATTAATCCACAGGAGATTTAAAAAAGGCATAAACACAAGCAATTCTACTCAAATGTAACCACGGTGATTATTTGAGGTCCGGCCTAGTCCGGAGAATGGGCTCTGTACGCGAAAGCGTAAGGGTTTTTTATATCCCAAATTTGCCTGCCGCCTATAGCGGTAACTCCACCCGATCTTTGACAACTGCATAGTGATTGAAATGTGTACAAAACTTAATTTAATTAAGTTGTGTCGTCCGAGGAAGTAGAAATACGACCTCAGACAAAAAACCAATTACGTCAATTTTTTAGAGTTCAATGACTCCGTCTGTTATTAAGCAGACAAACGTTTTGATATGTTGTGCGTTAACAAAACAACTATCGCCAAGTTCATCTGAATCACTGTGTTGCAACTATAGAAGTTTTTACTTCTGCAACTCAAATACAGATATCAACTTACAAACTATCATTTCACCCGGTGTGTAAATGATTTTATTGAAGAGTTTGATCCTGGCTCAGGATGAACGCTGGCGGCGTGCCTAAGACATGCAAG
>CAZYSI010000007.1:0-8629 GCA_964650345.1 uncultured Candidatus Saccharibacteria bacterium
TATTGGTACCGCCACGGGGAATCGAACCCCGGTTGCATGGATGAGAACCATGCGTCCTAACCACTAGACGATGGCGGCCTATATTGAACTTTGTATATTTTAGCAAAAAAAGCGGGTGATTTCAACCGCTTTCTTATGGACTTTAATTTTGTTCTTGTTCTTCTGCTTGCCCTTGTTCCTCTGGCTGACTTATTTCATCACTCTCTGAGTCTTCATTTTCCAGACCAGCTACTTCTGGGAGTTGGATCTTACTAACTAGTTCTGTGAAATCGGGTAAATCATTTACCGAGGTAATTCCCATTTGCTGCAAGAATTCAGTCGTTACTTGGTATAACGACCCGCGCGCATCGTTTGGGTTCGGCACTTTTTCTATTAATCCACGCATGAGTAGAGCGCGCAAAGAGTACTGGGAGTTTACACCACGAATAGATTCAATCTCGGCCTTAGAAATTGGCTGCCTGTAGCCAATAATAGCCAAAACTTCTACTGTTGCTTCGGTTAGCGACTCACGCAAGTCAGCGTTTAAAAAATCTTTCACAGCTTCGCTGTTAGCACTGTTAGTGGCGAGTTGGTAACCGTCAGGGGCATCTAAAAGCACTACTCCGCTATTAGCGCGGATTTCAATTAGCTCTTTTAAAGACTCTTTTACTTCTGTTTCTGAGCCGCCGCTAAACTTCACTATTTGTTTTAACGACAGTGGTTTATTAGAGACAAACAACAAGCTCTCAATTTTGCTAGTCAATTTATTCATCTTCTGAAATTATATCATTAATCTCGTTAATATTTTCGACTGTTGGCTTCGCAACGTATTGTTTAATAGTGATGTCTGTAAACAAAGCATCTTGGTCAACAGAAAACATTCGCTGTTTAATAAGTTCTAACAAAGCCAAAAAAGTAATAATCACTTCTTCTTTGTTTTTGGCGTTGCTTAGTAGATCAGAGAGTTTGGTTTCTATTTGGCTGGATAAGTGCATTTGCAAGCTTTCGATTTTTTCTTGGATGGAAATTGCTTCCCGAATTTTCGCCTTCGGCAAGTTATCTAGCTCTTTCAAAGAGTTGATCACTGCGCCAATAGCGGTGCGCAGCGTGCTACCGTCTACAGCAGGGTCAGGGAAAAAGTGAATTCGTTCGGAGAACACACGCGTGCGAGTAAAGCTTTGCAGGCCACGAGAGTCGAGGGACTTAAAATATTTAGCCGCTTCTTTAAATTGTTTATACCGTAATAGTTTGGAAGCTAGGTCTTCTTCAGATTCTTCTTCTATTGTTTCCACTTCCAGAGAGGGGAGAATAGCTTTAGATTTTATGACCAGCAATTTAGCAGCAATGTTTAAATAGTCCGCTAATTCAGTAGCGTTAATTTGCTCTAATTGCTTTACGTAACCCAAAAACTGCTCAGTGACTTGGGCTAGTGAGATTTGGGTAATATCTAATTGCTGCTGCTCAATTAAATTCAGGAGCAGATCGAGCGGACCTTCAAATTGTTGAATTTTTACGTGGGACAAATTTCTGTTTTAGTTTCCAAGTTTGCCGACTTAGTCTAAGGGGTGAGTCGTTTTACTCCTCGGTAGAGATACGATACATCACGAATGCTTTCCAAGCCTAGTAATTTCATAATCATACGTTCTGGACCCATACCAACGCCTCCGTGAGGAGGGCAGCCATAACGGAAATAATTTAGGTAATTTTGTAGACTTTCTAATTCCATACCTTTTTCCTTGGCCTGGGCAACTAAAATATCGTAGCGGTGTTCCCGCTGCGCGCCAGTAGTAATTTCTACGCCATTCCAGAGTAAGTCAAAACCTTTAGTCTTGCTTGGTTCACCATCAACACGCATGTGGTAGAAAGCTCTCCCGCCAGGAGGGTATTCAGTAATAAACACAAACTCATGATTGTGGGTTTCCTGTATATATTCAGAAAGGCCACGTTCTTCCTCTGGGCTAAGGTCCCCTTCTTTGTCTGAAGTAATACCACGTTCAGTCAAAACCTTTTTAGCTTCCTCTAAGGTGATTTGCGGGAAAGGTAGGGCAGGTACAATTAACTCACGGCCAAAAGTTTCTTTAATTTCATCACCGTAAAGTTCTTGTATTTTCCCAATGGCATAAGCAATCATTTCCGATTCCATTTGCATGACATCTTGATGCGATTCAATAAAAGACATTTCAAAGTCAAAACCTTGAAATTCAGTAGCGTGGCGAGTGGTAAAAGATGGTTCTGCTCGAAATACAGGTCCTATTTCAAACACTCGTTCAAATCCGGCGGCCATAGCCATTTGTTTATAAAACTGAGGGGATTGAGCCAGGTAAGCTTTACGGTCAAAATATTTTACTTCGAAAAGTTCTGCTCCGCTTTCGCTTGGGGTGCTCATCATTTTTGGTGAGTGAATTTCTATAAAGCGTCGTTCGGTTAAAAAGTCTACAAAAGCTCGTTCCATTTCTGTCCAAACTTTGTAAATGAGTTGGCGCTCAGGTTTGCGCAAGTCTAAGAAACGCCAATCTAGACGCACTTCGCGGTCAGCTTCGTTCATGGAGCCCTTCTCGACTATAGGAATAGGGAGTTCTGGCTCAGCTGCAGATAATACTTTTACCTCACTAGCAGCAACTTCCACTCCGCTGAAAGCTTTTTCTTCTATTTTTGCTTCACCAATAATTTCAATAACGCTCTCTAAGGAAATATGCTTTGTTTGTTCAAGTAAAGTTTTGTCGAAGATCACTACTTGAACACTGCCAGAAATATCTCGCAGTACAATAAATTGAATACTTCCTTGAGTGCGAATAGTTTGCACAAACCCTTGTAAACGGACTTGCTGCCCAGCTACATTTTTTAAATCTTTGATTAGTGTTCGTTCCATATTTTTAAAATTAAAAACCCTTACAAATTACCCAGTTGTTGAGTAGTTTGTAAGGGCGCTTAATTGCCTGTTGCGGCATGGCGCTGTGCCACCTTACTTCGCTTGTCTGTTGCCAGTCAAGCCTCATTGACCTCTATTTCTGCTTTCAGAGGTCATATTAAGTTGGAGCTCAGCCTTGTCATGGGCTTCATAGCTGTAGCTATTATAGCATAGATGTTATTTTCATGCAAAAAGAAAAAGAGACCCTTGTTGAAATGAGAGAAAGGGCCTCGGTGATGAAATGGAACAAAGTTCCAATGTATGTGGCCATTTTGAGGTGGCCGATATACTATTTCCTCGTATTGTATTATTGCGCTTGGCCCGGAACGGGCCGAATGCGGCTCCTGTGGACCCGCGACGTCTCCCACACCGTCGCAGATCAAGAGCTTGATAATATTACAAGAAAAAACCAGCTTTGTCAAGCCTATTTTCAAAAATTTCAACATAGAAGTAGAAAGCAGAAAATTGCTCTTAAATAAGGCATATTTACTTTGTCCACAATAGGCAAGTGGAGGCAAAAAGAGTATAATCTAATTGAGATAAACAAATACTGAAATAAAAATAAAAAATGCTTAAAAAGATAGTCTTAGATTTAGAGACTCAGAAATCCTTTGAAGAAGTTGGTGGCCGAGGGAAAAACCATTTGCTGAAAGTATCAGTTTGTGGAATCTATGACTACAGCCAGGATCGTTATTTGATTTTTGAAGAACAGGAATTACCTAAGTTAGCGCCAATATTGCAAACCGCGGATCAGATTATTGGTTTCAATATTAAAAATTTCGATTTCGCCGTGCTGCAGCCGTATATGAATTTTGATTTGAATCAATTGCCATACTTTGACCTTCTGGAAGAGATTGAAAAGATTGTCGGGCATCGAGTGAAGCTAGAATCAGTTGCGCAAGGCACTATCGGAAGTGGAAAATCTGGTAATGGTTTGGAAGCACTATTGTACTATCGTAATGGTCGCATGGATTTACTAAAAAAATATTGTTTGGACGACGTACGAGTAACTAAGTCGGTTTATGATTATGCTTTGAAGAACCAAAAACTGCTTTACCGTGATTACTTTAACATCCGCGAAGTGCCCCTAATTTGCCAAGAGCCACATAGTCGTAGTGGAATTTTGCATCAAGCAGTATTATTTTAGCTGACTTAGCATATCGATGTTATGAAAGAAGATGTAAATAAAACTTTTCGGGTAATAGTAACCGCTCTCGCTGTTGGCTTGATCGGTTTTTTTGCCACAGTAATTATTTTGCAACCATTTTTCCGAGGTACTGTGGTATTACCTCAATATTTTAGCTTTGGACCACTACAACTCCAGTTCTATGGAATAATTATTGCTTTTGCTGCCTTGTTTGGCTATTGGTTGATTATGCGACGCAGAGAAAATTTTGGAATAGAAGCCGCAGACGCAGAAAGTATATTTTTCATAGTTTTGTTTACAGGATTTATTGGCGCAAGAGTCTATCATATTGTGTCCGAGATTGGATACTACTCTGAACATATCGGGCAGATTATTGCTGTATGGAACGGGGGATTAAGCATTTTTGGTGCAGCTCTAGGCGGAACAGTTGGTCTGCTGGTATATATTAGAACCACAAAAAAATATTCTCTGCTCCAGCTCTTAGACTGGATGATACCAGGACTGGCTTTAGGGCAGTTGATTGGCCGGTTTGGGAACTTCGTCAATTACGAGATTTATGGTAATCCGACCCAACTTCCATGGAAGATGTATGTGCCGTCAGAATTCCGTTTACCGCCGTTTGAGGTGTCTCAGTATTTTCACCCATTGTTTTTGTATGAAGCAGCTGGTAGTGCGGTCATTTTGTTGTTACTTTTGTGCCTCCAACTAAAAAAGGGCTACCTTTTCTTGTTGTGGCTATTTCTGTATAATGTGATGAGGTTTTTCTTAGAGTTTCTACGGGTAGGGAGTGTCACTTATGGCACTGTTCGGGTAAATGCAGTAGTTTCTCTGGTATTAGCCGCCATAGCGGTATTCGCGTGGTATCGTCTTAGAAATAAGGTAGATTATGTCATATCGAGTTCATCTAATAATTAGTGCGGCAATTGCAATTCTGTTTTTGGTGGTAGTGCAAGTATTTGCATCACCCCTGCCAGTGTTTCGATTTTTAGTACCTGCTTTCTTAATTTTTGTAGGCGCAGTAGCGCTATATAATCGTTGGTACTTGCGTCAGCAAGAACAGTGGAATATGTGGGTGTGGCTACGAGTGCCATTTTTTCTACTAGCTTGGTTTGGGTTGTTTTTCATGGTTCCTTCCGGTTTGGGACGGGGTCTATTCTTGTTAACTAGTTTACCGATTATTTTTTTCTTTGAGAGTTTAGTAGGAAACACCGGACAGCAGTTGGGTTGGAATGAATTCTTGCTTACCTGCGCTGCCTTACTACTCACACTATTTGGCTTCAGCTACTATTTTATGTTGCCTGGAGTTTTGTATTTACTCCTAGTATTTTTAACAGTTTCCGTACTAGTGCGTTCTTCCTTAGAATTAGTACCGCATCCACCGCTGGTGAAATGGGTGGCGGCATTGTCTATTGGTTTATTCGCTACGGAAATGTTTTGGGCGATTAGCTTTTTGCCGCTACACTACACAGCTTTAGCAATTTTTACGTTCAACGTCCTGTACGTACTTTGGATTATTTACTATCATTATCTATATAGAACGTTAACTATTAAACAAATCCAATTCCATTTAGTGTTGGCTGTAGCATTGGCCTTGGTTATGCTTGTGTCCACCCCGTGGAGTATTCAATCTTAGTCTGTTCTTAATTTCTACAAATGCGTAAAACTCACATTTTAATTATTGTTATTGTTGCTAGCGTCATTGCTATGGGAGCGCAGATTCTGTTTGGTAACTATTTGTCTGCTCGACTGGCAACCATGCCGGTATTGCGCAATTTGAATTTGTTTAACCCTCGAGCGCCAATTGTGGTAACTAACAAAGAGACCGTCCGAGTGAGCGATGCTAATGATGCAGTTGAAACTGCTAATGCAATTAAGTCCAAACTTTCTCTAATAGTTTATTATGATGGTACTGGTAGCAGTAGGCAGGTTGTTTTATCTGGCGGGGCATTAAATTGGACTGCTGATGGTTATTTTGTAACCACAAAGGCGGCAATGGCAGTGCCAAACAAGACTTACGCAATAATATTGAGTAATGGCGATATTTTTCCTATTAAAGATGTTCAATTCGACAAGGCTTCATCTTTAGCTATTGTAGCTACAGATGCGCGCAATCTTTCTACTGCTGAATTAGTCTCTGGTTCAGAACTCCGCCCGGGTGAGAAAATCCTCCTAATTCTTAATGCAATTGCGCAAAATAAAACCACTTTCTTAGAAAGTTATATGAATGCGTTTGTGACGGATGTCGCAGGTCAAGTATTTAACTCAGATTTAGACCAGCGGAGTATTCGTATTCAGTCTGTTGGGGCTCTTACTCCAGGTCAAGCTGCAATAGACCTTGATGGCAAACTGGCTGGCATGTGGGATGGCTCTAGTATGTTGAGTAGCGATGTAATACGCATGTTTGCAAATAACTTCTTTAGAGATAATCAACAGATCCTGCGCCCGCAATTTGGTTTCAATTATAAGCAACTCGCAGCTAGCGAAGGGCGAGCTTTGCAGTTGAGCGCCGGGGCATTAGTTACTGACGTAGTAGCTAATAGTCCAGTGGCTAAGGCAGGTTTAGTAGCAGGGGATTTAATTACTGCGGTTGATTCCAAAAAAATTGATGACGAGGTATTGCTCTCGAATTTGTTATTAGAAGCAACGCCTGGCGAAGTACTGACCTTTGAAGTTTTGCGTAGTGGTAATACCGTGCCAATACTGGTGACTCCTCAGGTGATGGAATAGTTCTGAAATAATTATTAAGGCCTTGTTGAAAGGTCTTTTTTGTTGTATCGTGATTTTGATTAGAGTTCTATATAATTTGTTGGGAGGATGATGATATGGTGGCATACAGGCCTGGAAAAGTGCTTTTTCAGGGTAAGACAAAAATTGGTAGGCAGCTTCTCGGTCAGCCTAATCTGGTTATGCTGGAGGCTAAGGATGATATTACCGCTGGCGACGGAGCCAAACACGATATTTTAGAAGGCAAAGGAAAACTAGCTACGCGAACTACTTGTAATGTGTTTAATTATTTACGTTCGCGCGGTGTGCCAACGGCTTTCCACGCCTGGCCAGGAGCTAACTGCTTCGTAGCAATTAAGTGCGATATGTTGCCTTACGAGGTGGTGGTTCGTGCAGAGGCACATGGGTCGTATTTAAAGCGGTTTCCGTCTTTGACTAAGGGTCATGTTTTTGATGAGCCAGTGGTCGAATTCTTTCTGAAAACTTCTGGCAAGGAGTGGAGAGGGCGATCTATTCCCGTCGACGATCCGCTCATTGTAATGGAGGATGGGAACACTTTGCTGTATCGACCAGATCAACCACTAGGTCAGCAAAAGCCTTTTTACGTTATTGATGGGTATCCCATCAGATACGAGGAGATGGCAAAAATTGCAAAAACCACGTTCCAACTTTTGGCTGTCGCGTGGTCAAAGCAAGATGCTCGACTAGTGGACTTTAAGGTCGAGTTCGGCATTTCTGCCGACAATCGACTCTTGCTTGCCGACGTGATCGATAATGATTCCTGGCGTGTTGTGCAAAACAACGAGTACATCGATAAGCAGGTTTATCGTGATGGCGGCGATCTGGACGAAGTTCTGGTCAAGTACCGTCGAGTCGCTGACCAAACCACGGCATTCCTCCGTGGTTAGGGGCTTACGTATAGCGTCGTTTAAGACACAAGGACACAGAAAATGGCCGGTTATTATGACCGGCCTTTATTTTTCGCTTAGTATTCTCTTCGACCTTCTAAGGCACGTGACAGAGTAATCTCATCTGCGTACTCGAGGTCACCGCCCATTGGTAATCCGCGAGCAATGCGCGTAACTTTTACATTAGTGCCCTGCAGGAACTTGGAAATATGCATGGCTGTAGTTTCACCTTCTAATGTCGGGTTAGTAGCGATAATAATTTCTTTGGCACCGTTATCGGTGATTCGTTTTTGCAGAGTAGCAATGTTAAGTTTGTCTGGCCCAATCCCTTCCATTGGGTTGAGTACCCCGCCGAGAATATGGAATACACCTTTGAAGCGTCCGGTTTTGTCTAAAGCCAAAGCATCGAGCGGTTCTTCAACAACACAGATTAAAGTATGGTCTCGTGCTGCATCGGAGCAAATACTACAAGGGTCTGTTTCTGCCATATTGTGACACTGGCCGCAGAAAGTAATATCTGTTTTTAGTTGACGCACGGCATCGGAAAGCCCAGTAATTTCTACTGAGTCTTTTTTGAGTAAATAAAAAGCAAGGCGTTGGGCTGTTTTGGGGCCAATGCCTGGAAGCTTGCCAAATTCATTTATTACTCGCTCCAGCGAGGTGGGTAGTTTCAGCATCGAGGTATTTGTTTATATTTCTTCTTCTACACCACCAAGTGTTTGCATAACTGCTTGTGGGCTGGTATCAAATGCTGTAGTAAGGTTGCTGAAGCTGGTCTTGCTGCCGTCAAAGCTAAGATCAATGTCGCCAGTGGGACCATTACGGTGTTTTTTGATAAGAATTTTTGCAATGCCGGTATCAGGCGCATCCGGTGCTTTATACATGTCTTCGCGGTAAATGAACATCACAATGTCAGCATCTTGTTCAATGGAGCCGGATTCACGAAGGTCGGAAAGTTGTGGT
>CAZYSI010000007.1:8639-29907 GCA_964650345.1 uncultured Candidatus Saccharibacteria bacterium
GCTCGCAAACTGAATGTCCGCGCGCAATTTACCCGCCGCGCGACAACTGCGACAAAGCTAGTACTGGCACGTTTAGTTCGCGTGCTAAAATCTTCAAGCTGCGAGAAATTTCTGAAACTTCCTGAACGCGATTATCTGTGTTAGCACGACCAGCCATTAATTGGAGGTAGTCAACGATAATTAAGCCGAGATTATGTTCGGCTTGTAGGCGGCGTGCTTTAGTACGAATTTCCATAATATTTCCGCCAGCACTGTCATCTATGAAAATAGGGGAATCTGCTAGTAGGCCCATGCCTTCTTGCAAGCGTTCGAAATCAGCATCTTCTAATTGACCAGTACGAATCTTCCAAAAATCGATGTCGGTTTGTGCGGCAAGTAGACGGTCAACTAACTGGTCTTTACTCATTTCCAAAGAAAAGATTCCCACTGGAGTTTTAGTATGGACAGCTACGTAGCGCATAATGTCCAGAGCCAATGATGTTTTACCCATAGAAGGACGCGCTGCCAAAATAATTAGATCGGACTTTTGCAGTCCACCCAGTTTTTTATCGAGGTCGAAAAATCCGGTTGGAAGCCCACGGAGTCGACCTTGGTCCTTGTCTTTGTGTAGGAGATCAATACGTTCAAAGGTTTCGTGCAGCACATTGCTAATGGAAACAAAATTTTGCTTTAAGTGTTTTTGCGAAATGTTGAATAGTTTTTTTTCCGCGTTGTCTAGAATGTTTTCAATATCACCTTCTTCAGCAAAAGCAAGGTTGGTAATTTCTGAAGCAGATTGAATTAGCCGACGCAGAGTCCCTTTTTTACGGACAATACTTGCGTAGTAAGTAGCGTGTGCTGCGGATGGAACTGAGTTTACCAAAGTTGTTAAATAACTAGTCCCACCAACTTTTTCGATGAGGTTTTTTTCGGAAAGCAGGTTAGAGCAGGTTAGAACATCGATGGAAATAGTTTTTTCAAATAATTCTAAAATTGCCTCGTAAATAACCCGATGACGATAATCGTAAAAATCTTCGCTAATGACCTGGTCAGCGATCTGGATAATTGCGTCTTTATCCAACATTAAACACCCTAAAAGCGCTGTTTCTGCTTCCAGATTTTGAGGTGGCAAGCGATCTATGGAATTGGTGTCATTAGTGGCCATATTTGTTTATTGTAGCAGAATTTACAACCTATGCAGAAGTTGACAAAATAATCAATTTATGGTAAAATTGTAAAAATTCAAAATCAACTTTTTAGGGGGAAAACATGTTAGAAGTTAAGAAATTATCTTTCCAGGTATTGGTCAATACCGTTGTGGATCCAGGTAAGGGCGAGTCTGCAAGTCAATCTGGTGTGTGTCTCGAAGAGATATATCAAAGAACTGGCTTGGGCAGCGTCATAGAGACTCTTGATAAAGTCTGGAGCTCAGATTGGTACACGAAATTCGGTGGCTACGAGGACCTTATTACTACAGTATTTGGGCGCGATAGCTTAAAGGGTTTCGCGAAAAAGGAGATCAAGAAAATTCTTGTTGAAGAACAGGCTTTGGCCCTCGATAAGAACACGCTCGCTAAGAAATTAACAGAGCGGTTTACTCGATTCCTGTTTGAGGGTAATCTGTTTCATCCTGTTAGTCGTGCCGAAAGTGTTGTGATTGATGAGGTGCTAAAGACCTTGTCGGAAAGAGAGGAGTTTGTACTCCGGAAGCGATTTGGTTTGGACTCAGATCCTATGACTTTAGTGGAAGTAGGAACTCTGCTTTCGGTTTCTAGGGAGAGGGTAAGGCAGTGCGAAGCTAAAGCTTTGCGTAAGCTGAGGCATCCTTCGCGGTCACGCAATTTTCGGCAATTTTGGCGCCCGATTAAGGAGCGTTATTTAGAAGCAATGGACACTCTTACAGCTCTGCGTGCGCCCGTGGATGATTTAGATCTGCAAGCAGAGTACGCGCTGAGCATTCCTTATGTTCAGAAGCTCAAAGGTGAGTACGAATCTCAAATTGGTATTTTGAGAGCGCGGTGCGAAGAACTCGCACTGAATCAAAAGGACCCGCAGCCTGTGGTTAATCTGGACATCCTTGAAACCCCGATCGAAGAGCTTGAGATATCCGTGAGGCTGTATAATTGTCTGAGGGGATCGGGTTTTGGGACCCTGAGGGACATTGTCGGAAAGTCTCAACCAGAGATCTATTCAATATCGAACCTTGGAAAGAAGTCCTTCACTGAACTTCTTGATATGCTCGTCGCACTCGGGCTTGAACTTAGGGAATAAAACAACCCGAATTAATTCGGAATAAAAGGCGGCCAAATTTATGGTCGCCTTCTTTTATTTCTTAGAAATATTTTGACCATCAATTGTGTCTTTTATCTCAAAACCAAGCGCGGTAATTTTGGCACGAAGTTCGTCGGATAAAGCGAAGTCATTGTTGTCGCGAGCAGCTTGGCGTTGGCTTAGTAATTCCTGGATTTTTGCAGGAATTTCTAGCTCAACTTTTTCATTTAATCTCAGACCAAGCACTTCATCGTACTTCAATAAATTATGTTTATCATCCCAGGCTACAGCTAAAGCTTTCGGGATACTTAAATCGTTGTTTAGACTTTCTGTAAAAGCTTGCTCAATTGGTGTTGACTCTGTTGAGAGATTATCAACAGCTGTTTTTAGTTTATTTAGTGCTGTTTGCGCACCCTCTAAACTTTCCCAAGTAAAATTGCTTTGGGTTTTGTAATGGCTTTGTAAGTACAAGTAACGCAGACCTAACCCAGCAAAACCCTTCGCTTCAATCTCGCGCAAGGTGTAGAAATTATTTTTCGACTTAGCCATTTTTTCATCGGCAATTTGTAAATGCTCACCGTGCATCCAGTGTTTTACAAACGGTCCCAAAGGCTGCGACTGGGCAATTTCATTGGTGTGATGAGGGAAAATTAAGTCTACGCCACCAGTATGAATGTCGATTGCATTGTCGCCAAAAGCGACTTTATTAATTACCGAACATTCAATGTGCCAGCCTGGACGCCCTTTTCCTAAAACTTCATGATCCCAAAAAATTTGGCCATCTGCTTCAGAATGTTTTTTCCATAACGCAAAGTCTGACAAATTGTCTTTGTCGTATTCATCAACAGCTACTCGTGCACCAATCTTCTTTCCCTCTAAAAACTTTTCCCCGACCAATGCGCCATAGTCATGAAAATCCTCTTGGTACTTCTCAATACTAAAGTACACGCCGTCATCGGTGTGGTAAGCGTAACCTTTTTCGATTAGCTGTAAAATAAATTCTTGGATTTGTGGAATTACTTCAGATACACGAATCATGCGAATTGAGGATGCATCAATATTCACGGAATTTAAATCAGCCAAAAACGCATCTATAAAATCAGAAGTATAAGTATGGAGGTCATCAACAGTCGCATTCGGACCAAATTTCTCTATGGTGCCGCGAATGGTTTTGTCATCGACATCAGTAATATTCATGGCGTAGTCAACTTCGTAACCATCAAATTTTAATGTACGGTAAAGCAAGTCCGCAGCAATGTAAGAGCGGATATTGCCAATATGGACATAGTTGTACACAGTCGGACCACAAGTGTATAAGTGGATTGTTTTTCCGTCCGCAGGCATAATGGCCTCGATTTTTCGTGTCAGGGTGTTGTATAAGCGGAGAGTTTGCATAACAGGATTGTAACAAAAAAAGCCGCTTAACGCGACTTATTTAAGGATTTCAAATGATTTTGTTTTAGTTTGCTTAGGCCTTTACTGTCGGCATTATGTTCAATTACATAAGTAAGGTGTGTACCGCCAACGAAGTGTGGAAGTAGTACATAATCCGCCCCCTTTTGATAGAGTTCCAAAGCTTCATCTTCATCGCCTCCAGCAACTATGAGTTTAATGCGCTTATGAGGAATATTACGAACAGTTTCGACTAAGGCCAGAGTATCGCGAAAATCAGGCACAGTGCTAACAATCATTCGTGCATCGGCTAGGTTAGCAACATCTTGAATATATGGGTCGGCAATATCTCCGCAAACAGCATCTACGCCCTCGTGCGAGTAGTGAGCGGCAACATCGGGATTAAAGTCTATTACAATAAAGTCTTCTTTCTTTTTTTGTAAGACGTTAATGAGGTGACCACCCAAGCGATGTGCTCCAACAATAACAATGTGCCGTTTGTAGACTTTTTCTCCTAAACCACGCTCGTTTGGGCTACTGCGTCCTTCGAAGAATAGGGCAATTCGGCTAATCAATTTTTCGTAAAGCTTGTTTGAATACAAAATCCCGTACGAAGATATTCCAATAGTTGCAATACCAACTAAAGTAACAATAGTGACATGAGTTTCATTCACGTGTCCTGAAGCAAACCCGAGCGTCATCAAAATTAAACTGAACTCAGAAATTTGAGCAACCGTAACCCCAGCCATGAAAGAAGTCCGGATTTTGTAGCCGAGCAACCCTAGAATAATAGTAACTATTAAAGGGTTACCAATAAGAACAAATAAACTCAAAATTATTGCCGGCAGTAGAGCATCGTGTAGTTGGGTAAAAATTAGTTGGGTGCCAAGGACTATGAAAAAAATAATGATGAAAAAATCACGCAATGGCTTTACCCGGCCACTAATCTGAAAGTGTGCGCCAGTGTTTGCCAAAGCAAGGCCGGCGACAAAGCCGCCAATTGCGGCATTGAAACCAATTAAAGGAGAGCTGAAGAATGCTGCTAGCCCTAATGCCCAACCCAAAGAAAACAATAGAGTTAGCTCATCAGATTTAAGAAGTGAGTGAACAAGCTTTGGGAAAACATAACGGCTTAAAGTAATAACTACCACACCCACCATAAATGCCTTGGCTAGAGTGAGGACAATGCTACCAGTGATACCGGTATTTGTAATCATTTCACCGCCAGTATTGCTTATACCTGCGAGAAGAATCAAAATTAAAATTGCGGCCATGTCTTGTACTAGAAAAATTCCCACTGCCAACTTTCCATATAAGCTTTGCATATCTTTCTTTTCTGATAGCAGTTTCACTACAATAATAGTAGAAGAGAAAGTCAGGGCGAGAGAAATGTATAAGGCTGGCAATAGATCAAATCCAAGTAACGAGACGATTAAAAATCCGACCCCACAAGTAAAAATTATTTGTCCCAAACCAGCAAATATAGCAGTCTTTCCTAAACGTTTTAAGTGGGAAATATCTAAATCTAACCCAACCATAAACAACAACAAGGTAATACCAATTTCAGAGAGGCTGTGCAGGATTTCTCCGTGATGTAAGTGGTACAACGCAAACGGACCAATCAAAAGACCAGTAATTATGTAAGCGATAATACTTGGCTGCTTAAAAAAGTGCAGTACGTAAGCAATAACTCCTGCGGCCACTAATATGCCGGTGAGTTCCAGGAACATCTGGTTCATGATCTCTTTCTTTTATTTCGGTTTCTAATAGATAAAACTTTTCTAAATTATACCATATTACAGCGTGGTTGCTGAACTACGATTTAAATCGTATAATGTTTGTACATGGACATACCAAAATACGACGCAATATTCATGATTGGACCCCAGGGCTCAGGCAAAGGTACTCAAGGGCGAGTTCTTGCTGAACGCTTGGGTTATTTTTATTGGGAAATGGGCGCAATTTTGCGTGAAGAGGCTAAGAAGGATACCCCTTTTGGCCGCAAAGTTAAATCGTTAATAGACGCTGGCAATCTTTTAGATGACGAAGATTTGTTTAAGGTATTGCAAAGTGAGCTTCCAGAAGTAATTAAGCACAAGCGTCTTTTGTTTGACGGTGTGCCTCGCACAGTTCCCCAAGGGCTCCACTTGTTTAATTATTTAAATCAAAATGGCTACACCCGTTTTGCCGCGATTCACATTGATGTGCCAAAGGAAGAGTCAGTAAAGCGTTTGCTACAGCGAGCTCATCATGAATTCCGCGAAGATGATACCCCAGAAAAAATTTCTTTTCGACTTGAGGTATACGAGCAAACAACAAAACCTGTATTGAAATTGATGGAAGGTGTAGGAGATTTATTCACCATTGACGGGGTGGGGTCTGTTGAAGAAATTGAACAGCGAATTAATTCAGCCCTAAAAATTTAATATGCCTGCCAAACCCAAAGTCGCTCGGCGCGTAAAAACAGCTGAACTGAATATGATTTTACTAGGCGACCCAGGAGCTGGGAAAGCAACTCAAGGTGCTTACTTTGCTAAGAAGTATAATATGTACGATCATGATATGGGACGGGCATTAACTTTGCTAAGGCAAAAGAATAAAAAAGTAGAAATTGTCCAAAAGAAAACAGCAGATCGAGGTATTCTTACTCCCACAGCGATCGTTCGAAAGATTAATGAAAAAGTCGTTTTGGGTCTACCAGCCTCAAAATGTATTTTGTTTGACGGTCATCCGAAAATGGTAGGCGAAGCTAAGTTAGTTGCTAAGTATTTAAAGCAAACAAAACGACGGGATCCTTTAGTGGTTTACTTACGGATTCCTGCAGCAGAAGTAATTAAAAGAATTCAGAAGCGCCACGGTTATTACAATACAAAATACAATAAGCGTGCTGATGACAGTACAGCAGGCCTGCGCAATCGCGCTAAGTATTACCGTAAGAATATTGCCGAAGTTGTTCAACTTTTTAAATCTAAATATCGCTTTACGTACATAGATGGTTTAGGAACGCGCATGGAGGTGCGAAAACGCATTCAAAAAGTCATAGACTCGTATTTAAAATCAGGACAGAATTAATGACTAAGTACACTAAAACTCCAGAAGAAATTAAAATTATTGGAGAAGGTGGTAAAATCCTTCGAGAAATTTTGCATCGGGCTGGCGAAATGGCTAAGCCAGGCATTAGCACCTATGAAATTAATGAATTTGCAGAGAAGGCAATAGTAAAAGCTGGAGGTAGACCAAGCTTTGTTGGTTATGGCAGTAAACACAACCCTTTCATGCACGGTCTGTGTACATCCATAAACGATGCTGTGGTGCATGGTGTGCCATCGAAGCAAGATATTTTAGAAGAGGGCGATATAGTTGGTTTAGACATTGGTATGGAATATAAAAAATTATTTACTGACACGGCGATTACGGTTCCAGTAGGAAAAGTTTCAACTTTAGCCCAGCGGTTAATTAATGTAACTAAAAAGTCTTTAGATAACGCCCTAAAGCAAGTTAAACCGGGGAATAGAATTGGCGACATTGGTTATGCAATTCAGGCAACGGTAGAGGGGGCTGGTTTTTCTACAGTAAGGGACTTGGTTGGGCATGGCGTGGGCTACGCTGTACACGAAGACCCAGCCGTTCCTGGTTATGGCAAGCCGGGTAAGGGGATTGAGCTGGTAGAAAATATGGTATTAGCAATTGAACCTATGGTTTGTCAGCTGAAGCCAAAAATTTTTTTTGATGTCGATGGTTGGACAATTCGTACTCACGACGGTGGTTTAGCAGCTCATTTTGAGCATACTATAGCGGTTACTAAAAGTGGTGTAAAAATTTTAACCTAGCTCGTCCTATTTTGTCGAAAGTGATTTTTTCGTTATAATTAAAGCAATTAAGAAAAAACTATGAATGAACAAACTCGTTTAGAGCCTGTATCTAAACAACTAAAGGACTCTTGGGACTCCTACACAAAGCACTTCAATACTTTGGTTCCAATTATGTTAGTCGCAGGTATTGGGATGTACTTGCAATCTATATTTATGTTTTTTGGCACCGATGATGCTGTTGGTGTCCAGGTTGGTAATATGGCTGGCCAGAGCGTCCAGGTAAATCCTACCTTTGGCATTTTAGCCGCTATTGCCGCGTTGATTTACATTGTAGGTATGATTTGGGGTTTCGCAGCCTTGCTTAACCGCATCCAAAAGTTAGATCAAGTCATGACTCTTGGCCAAGCTTTTAGTTCTGCTAAACCACTACTTTGGCCGTTAATTCTTACTGGAATTTTAGTTGCTATTTTCACTTTGGTCGGCTTTGTATTGCTAATTATTCCAGGGATTATTGTTGGCGTGTGGTTAAGTTTGGCAATGTTTATTGTTGTTGATGAACAGAAGAAAGGAATGGCCGCAGTAAAACAAAGTAAAGAATATGTAAAAGGTTACTGGTGGAGTGTGTTTGGACGTTTCTTGCTAATAGGGTTAATTTTAGGAATTGTCTCCGCTATAATAGGGAATATTGGTATGATGATCCTTGGTGTTACTCTAGGAACCCTATTGCAAAATATTGTTGGATTAATATTGATTCCTTTCGCTTTATTGTATGAGTACGGTGTGTACAAAAACATTAAAGCGGTTAAAGGTGGCGCTGCTCCTGCAGCTTCTCCATCACCAGCAGCTCCTGCTACGGTATAGCTACCGAAATAAATTTAAGTTTAAAAAGTCCTTGACAACAAGGACTTTTTATGTTATACTATGCCCAATATCCTCATAATTAAGCTTTTTTGAGGAATTCCAAACGGAGGTAAATAATGAAACAACTAGTTTTTGTCGTTATATTTTTCTTTGCAGTTCCTTCTTTTTTTGGTCAGTCGACGCCAATTCAAACGCCGACACCAGGGGTGGCCGCTTCAGAAAAGTTTGCGGCTAAAACCACTGGTTCTATTTCGGAGCCAACACCCACCCCGGAGGATATAAATCCTTCCGAGGTCGATGAGCCATTCAAGCCAGGATGGACTTTTAGCGGCGGAGTTGACTTCGTTAGTATCTATCACGGATCAAACGGCCAGAAGTTTGGTGGAACCGACCAGAACTACTACTTCGATGCTGAGTACAAGTTCAACCCAAACTTTTCTATCTATACCGGAACTTGGTATGCGGCTCAGTTTAAGGAGTTGGACTATAAGCTTGGAACCAGGTTTGGTACTGGCAGATTTGATCACGAAGCGCAGTGGCAGTTGCTTTACTTCGCAGACGGCAAGGTCAGTGTCCACCAGCTGAGCTATGAGGTCTCTACTTCGGTGTATGAGAGTAAGCGGTTTAATGCATCCGTCTATGGCCGAGCAGAGTACTATTTTACTCGAGCCAAGGACGACCTTACTCCGGGTGCGTACTTTATCGGTGGAATTAACACCGATACCAGAGTCGGAGACAAGAATACTCTGAGTTTGGGATCGAAGTTTGTCCGAGACAATAACGGGGCGTTTAACACGCAAAAGGCTAATATTTGCTTCGTTAACGGAAGCTTTATCCGTGACATGGGGAAATTCCGTATCGGCCCGATGTTTACGTTCTCGGTCGGCAACAAGTCGGATAGACCAAAGTTGTTTTCATTTGGCTTGTCCTTGTCCTTCTAGGACAGCGACAAAAATGGGATTGGAAATGCAGTTTATTTCCAATCCCTTTTGATTTGTATAAATTATTTTCGGCCAGTGATTTCAGCCACAAGCTGGTTGGCGAAATCTGCGACTTTAATAGTACCCAAGTCGGTTTCATTTCGACCCCTGACAGCAACTGAATTACTTTCTATCTCTTTGTCACCAACAACTAAAATGTAAGGCACTTTTTGTTTTGCAGCTTCTCGTATACGTTTACCCATAGACTCGCTACGATCATCCAATTCAATTCGCAATCCAGCAACTGCCTCGCTCAAATTTTTTACTACACTCGCAGCATAATCATTTTGGTTATTAGAAACTGGGATAACAATTGCTTGAACTGGCGATAACCAAATAGGTAGTTGCCCTGCAGTATGTTCAATCAAAATCGACATAAATCGCTCGAGTGAACCCATAATAGCAGCGTGAATCATGACTATACGTTCTTGCGCACCTTCTTCATTGATGC
The DNA here is from genome assembly GCA_964650345.1 of uncultured Candidatus Saccharibacteria bacterium. Classification (GTDB taxonomy): domain Bacteria; phylum Patescibacteriota; class Doudnabacteria; order UBA920; family UBA920; genus UBA920. Next base: position 18,386 of record CAZYSI010000007.1, read on the forward strand.
AAAATAGATCGAATCGTTCTGGCTGGTTAAAGTCTAGTTGAATAGTAGCTAATTGCCATTCGCGACCCAGAGAATCTTTAGCCATAAAGTCGACTTTTGGTCCGTAGAATGCTGCTTCTCCCATACCTTCAAATGTATCAGCGCTACGGCCCTTGGCAATTTCTCTTAAGGAGTTTTGTGCTGACTCCCATTTATCTCCCTCGCCCAAATATTTATCTGCCTGCTTAGGATCACGCAGCGACAAACGCACACGCATGCTAAAACCAAACTTGGAATAAAATTTTTCTACAATATCCCAAATCTTTTCAATCTCATCCTTAACTTGGCTCATACGGGCAAAAACATGGGCATCGTCTTGAGCAAAGGCGCGCACACGAGATAGCCCTGAGAGCTCCCCAGACTGTTCGTCTCGGTAGCAAGTTGTGGTGTTACAGTAGCGTTGTGGCAGTTCACGGTAGCTGTGACGTTTGCGATCATAAATTTGGGTATGGTGCGGGCAGTTCATTGGTTTCATTGCAAATTCATGACCCTCGCGAGTGGTTATTCGAAATAACTCATCTTTGAATTTATCCCAGTGCCCACTTTTTTCATATAGATCCTTTTTAGTAATGTGAGGGATTTCTACTTTTTCATAACCAGCTGACTTGCGTAATTCCCAAACAAAGTCATCGAGCTGATTGCGCACTAGTGTTCCTTTCGGAGTCCAAAGTGGCAAACCACTGCCAACCAAATCGGAAAAGACAAACAAGTCTAACTCTGGACCAAGTTTTTTATGATCTCTTGCTTCTGCCTCTTCACGCATTTTTAAATATTCTTGTAACTCCTCAGGGGTAGAAAATGCCAAACCGTAGATGCGAGTCATCATAGGGTTGTTTTCGTTGCCTCGCCAGTAAGCCCCAGCAATTTTATCTAACACAAAACTTCCAATCGCAATTTCCGAAGTGTTCTCCACATGGCCACCACGGCAAAGATCAATGAACTCTCCAGTTTTATACAAACTAACATTGGTAACTTCACCGGCTGCTTCGAGATCATTAATCAGTTCAACTTTGAATGGTTGATTTAATTTTTGAAAAAACTCACGTGCTTCATCAAAAGACATTTCTTGACGCTCAAAAGCTAGCCCAGCTTTAATTTGTTTTTCCATGAGCTTTTGTAGTTTAGGTAAATCGTCTGGGGATAATGGTTTTGAAAGAGCTAGGTCATAATAAAAACCATTATCAATAACGGGGCCAATTCCTAGTTTAGTGTCAGGATATAATTCCAAAACCCCTGCGGCTAGTAGGTGGGCTAAGGAGTGACGTTGGTTAGATAGCGCTTCTATTGACATATTTATAAAAGTTAGTTAATATAATTACTCGTAAATTTAAAAGGGGAAGAATAAAACTGTATTATGGATGGAAGTGCAGCAGCACCAGCTCCAGATAGCTTAGTGACTTTGTCGGAATTACCTTGGTACATCTTCACGAGATGTCCATCGTGCGACCCAGAGAGGGCCGACAAATGCTCTCGTTGTAATGGGGAAAGGCGAATTCCGCCGGATACAACTGACTATCGTCGAGCCGTAGTGCTTTAACAAAAAAGCCTCAGAAGACAACGATCATTAGTTCAGGTTAACCTGACTTATAATCACTGTTTTCTGGGGTTTTGATTTTTCATCAAGACGATTCCGTCCCAGTTCTCCAGCAAGCAAAGACTATATACTTCACTAGCTGGACTTTTAAATATTCACTTCATTTAGGCTCCGCGGGTGGTAGTCGCTTCAGCACCTATATTATTAGTATATCCAATATCTTAAAAAAATCAAAAAAACCTCCGTCAGAGCGACAGAGGCGGGGTAGTGCCATTAAGGCAAAGGTAGGTATTCCTCCAATGAATTTGTGGCATATTATTGCGTCTTGCCGCACGCACGGCAAGGCGGGTTCGGAGCTGTTAATTCCTCACCATCTTTGAGAAAACACAGGAGAATTGAAAGGAGTTACCTTCGACTTTCTTCTGCACTTAAGATTGTATCAGATATTTTCGATTGTGTCTGTAATGGTTACAACGTCTGGCACGCGCCGCAGTTCTTGAAGTAACTCCTGACTAATTCTTACTTGTGACTGAGTTTTTATTGTTTTACCTAAACCATTTTGACCAACACTTAAGTAAACTTGAGCATTACCAGGGTTAGCTACCAACAATTCTTTTATTTGATTCAGTGCTTGTGTATTTTGAATATGCTGCATGTGGATGACAATTTGTTTATTCTTTTCCATTTCTGATAGTGCCATGGAGTAAAGTTCGTCGCTGACAATATCCTTAACTTCCTCAGCAATAATTTTTCTCTCGCCGTCTTTGTCCGATATACGCCCCTTTACTTGAACAATGCGATCTAAGTCTAAATATGGCAGAGCTTGGAGCATAATTTTCGGGAAAACTAAAACCTCTACAGTACCAGTTAAGTCTTGCAGAGTGAAGAAAGCCATAGGGTCATTCTTCTTGGTTAATGTACGCTTGAATTTAGAGATTAATCCTCCTAAGGTAACAGCCTGGCCATCACTAACATTTACTAACGACGATAGTGGTGGAAAACTTTTTAATACATCTCGGTAAGCATCGAGTGGGTGAGCGGACACAAACAAGCCTAAATGATCTTTTTCCCAACCAAGTTGCTCCTCGGTGGTTGCAGGCGGAACTCCATCTTTTAGTTTAAGTTTACCGATTTGCAAACTTGCTCCAAATAATGAACTTTGCCCAATGTTATCTTGTCTAAAATGATCACGGAGAAAATCAAGGACGTGCTCTGTGGAAGCTAGTAGTTGGGCTCGTTCCCCAAATTTGTCTAGCGCTCCAGATTTAACTAGTGCTTCCCAGGACTTTTTGTTTAAATTTTTGGTGTGACAATTGATTAAAAAATCTTCTAGGGTATGGAATTTTATGCCGCTTTTATGGCAATCGATAATTTTTCTAACAACATCAGAACCAAGGTTTTTTATTGCTCGCAAACCAAAACGAATAGTATGATCATCGATAACTGTAAAATCTCCGTAACTTTCCACCACAGCCGGTGGCAACACTGAAATTCCCATTTTTTTACATTCCTCCACAGCAGCATAGATTTTGTCTTCATCACCACTTTCAGCAGTCATAACTGCTGCCATAAATTCAACTGGGAAATTTGCCTTTAAATATGCGGTTTGATATCCAACCAAGGCGTAACTGGCAGAATGAGATTTGTTAAATCCGTAAGCTGCGAACGGTTCAATCCAGGTCCAAATTTGTGTTGCCTTTGCCTCGCTCCAGTTTGAGGTTTCCATACAGCCTTTGATGAACTTTTCTTTTTGCTTGGCCATTTCCGCCGGGATTTTTTTACCAACTGCTTTACGGAATTTATCTACTTCTTCCCAAGTGTAACCAGCTAAATCGTGAGCAATAATTAAAAGGTCATCTTGGTACACTAAAATTCCATAGGTACGATTTAAAATACGCTCCAATTCTGGATCTAAATAAGAAATAAGCTTTGGGTTATGTTTGCGAGCAATGTAATCGGGAATGAATTGCATTGGACCTGGACGGTACAGTGCGACCATGGCTGAGATGTCAAAAATTGTACTTGGTCTTAACTCTTTTAAGTAACGAGTCATACCCGATGAGCCCAGTTGAAATACGCCAAATGTTAAACCTTTAGAGAGCATTTCAAAAGTTTTTGGATCAGGGTGGGGGAGGTTATTTATATCAACCTCAATGTTGTGACGAATCTTTACTAACCTTACCGCCTTTTCTAAAATCGACAAATTGCGGATGCCAAGTAAGTCGAGTTTAATAGCCCCAATAGCATCACTCTTTGCGTTAGGATCCAGTGAGTACATATCGTACTGAGTAATGAAGCGGTCGCCATCAGGTTCCTTTTGAATTGGAATATTGTCTGTTAATGGCGTTGGTGTAATTACAATTCCTGCGGCGTGAATAGAAGCATGGCGAACACAACCCTCTAATTTTTTTGAAATGTCTATTATTTGTTTTGTTTCTGCATCTGTTTCATAAATAGTTTTGAGTTCCGCACTTAAGCCTAGGGCTTTGTCTAAAGTCATTTCAAACCCTTGTTTGCCAAGGGGGATCATTTTCGCTATTCTGTCGCATTTGCCGTAAGGAATACCTAAAGCTCGACCAACGTCGCGTACTACTGCGCGGGCTTTCATAGTTCCAAAAGTAATAATTTGAGCAACATTGTCATGGCCGTATTCATTTGTCATCCAAGCAATGACTTCGTCCCGGCGATCATCGGCAATGTCGAGGTCAATATCTGGTGGGGTAGGGCGATGTTTAGTCAAAAAACGTTCAAATGGTAATTCATAGTAAAGCGGATCAATATTAGTAATGGCTAAAATTTTTCCAACAATTGAACCTGCTGCGCTACCTCGAGTATTAGTAATTGCCCCGAGGTCGTGCGCGCCCTGAACAACATTGGCTACCATCAAAAAGTAAGGAGCAAAACCCTTAGAATTAATAATATCAAGTTCATAATCAATGCGTTCTTGAATTTCTGGTGGCACCACACCATTATCATCGCCATACAAAGCCCCGGCTAGCTCATGAACTTTTTCAGTTAGATGTTCTTCAGAGGTTTGGCCAGAAGGCAGTTTTACTTTGGGGAACAAGCGTTGTCCAATTGGAATATCCACATTGCACCGTTCCGCAATTACCTGAGTATTGGCAATGGCGTCCGGAAGATCGGAAAACACTTCAGACATTTCGTTCATAGTGCGCAGGCTCAAGTCATGACTGCGCATATCCAGACGCTTTGGGTCTTCAACAGTTTTGCCAGTGCCAATGCAAACCATAATGTCCTGGGCTTCGGCATCGTCTTTATTAATATAGTGACAGTCTTGGGTGGCAACGATCGGAATATTATATGCTTTACCGAGCGCGACTAGTTCGTCGTTTGGCTGTAGTTCGTGGCCATCGTTAGCGTTGCGCTGTAGTTCTAAGAAAAAATTGTTTGGCCCGAAAATGTCCAGCATAGTTTGCACTGCTTCCTCAATTTTTACCGCATCCTTAGTTTCAGTAATCGCGCGTGGAATATGTCCGCGTGGGCAGCCAGATAACCCAATTAGTCCTGCTGCATGTTTTTTTAGGGTTTCTAAATCCAAACGAGGCTTATAATAGAAACCTTCCACATGAGCAATCGTCGTCAGCTTTATTAAATTTAAATAACCAGTGTAGTTTTCGGCCAATAAAGTTAGGTGAAAATAATCAGCATCACTTTTACCTTCTTTGTCTAGTCTGGAACGCGGTGCAATATAGGCTTCCATGCCAATGATCGGCTTTATTCCAGCATTATTACATTCGTTATAGAACTCAATAGCGCCGTACATAACGCCGTGGTCAGTAATTGCTAAAGAAGTCTGCCCGTCATTTTTGGCAGCCTCAACTAAATTGGGGATTTTTGATAATCCATCAAGTAAAGAGTAGTGAGAATGGCAGTGGAGGTGGGTAAACATTAGAAAAATAGCCGCTTTTTTGATATACTGAATTTATCATAACAAACCTTATGGCAGGAATAAAAGAGTCAGTACAACTTAACGTACAAAGCGCAGTCTTAGGTGTTCAAGAGGGCGGTTTTAAGTTCACTTCGCAGTTTAAGGCAATGGCAACCTGGAAGCAGCGACTGATTCTAGGGATTGTGATTGCTATTATTCCATTGTACCTCATTGCTCGCATTGGCACTGATCAATACTTAAGTGCTCGTTATGGTCGGGAGGCGCTGTCTGCGCATGCGGCTTTCGATACCGCACAAAATCCATTAGTGGGTAAGATGCAAATTATTACTAACCCGAACGGTAGTTACAGTGGATTAGTGCTGGTTACTAATCCGAATATTGATCTCGCTGCAACTGGTATTACTTATACCGCTAATTTTCAGGATAGCAGCAAGAAAATTGTTTACACTACAAATGGTACAATCTATTTATTACCCAACGAGAAGAAGTATGTAGTTATCCCGCGCATAGAATCTGGGTCGAGTACTGTAGTGTCGGGTAGTTTAGAGTTAGGAGAAGTAAAGTGGCAAAAGAAACTAGACATCCCAGAAGCTAAGTTGCGGGCTACTGAACCTTTGTTGTACGATGAGTCCAATCCATTAACCTTCATTGCCGAAGGGTCAATTATTAACGAGAGCCCTTATCGAATTGGTAGTGCCCGCATTGTATTTTTGTTGTATGATGCCTCAGATAAAATTATTGGGGTAAGTCAGCGCGATGAATATACACTAGTACCATTTGGACGCAGAGCTTATAAACAACTTTGGCCAGGGGTGTACCGAACAGATGTAAAGAAGGTCCAAGTAATCCCTGTTACCAATACTTTAGACCCTAAAAACATTACTACTGATGCAGCGCCATTAGCCCCACCACCTACCAATGCCGACAATTTTTAATCGCCTTAAATATTTTGATACGCCGCTGCTAATTGTCAGCGGCTTATTGCTCTTAATTGGTTTAGCAGTCCAATACGCTGTGTCTTTGTCTGGTGGAACTTTAGAGATTTTTTATCGGCAGTTAATTTTTTCTTTAGTAGGCACAGTACTGTTTTTCTTATTTGCTTCGTATAATTACCATCGCTTAGCAAAGCTAAATCGCATAGCTTATGGAGTGCTAATTTTAGCGTTAATTTATTTGCTACTTTTTGGTGATCCAATTCGTGGGAGTGCGCGTTGGATAGATTTTGGGTTTTTCCAGTTGCAACCGGCAGAAATTGCCAAAATTATTATTGGTTTAGGACTGGCACGCTGGTTGTACTTAAAGCGAGGGCAAATTAATTCTTGGAAAAGTTTGGCTGTGACTTTTTTGTATGCAGCCATTCCGGCCTTACTAATTTTTTTAGAACCTGACTTGGGTTCGTCTATTATTGTTATGGCGGTGTGGTTTGGAATTATGCTAATTAGCCCACTGCGCCGAGTATACATTGTAATTTTTTTAATTATTGGTTTAGTTGTTGCTGGGATAGGTTGGCAATTTGTCTTGAAAGACTATCAGAAGCAGCGCGTAGAGGTGTTTTTAAATCCGGATAAGGACCCTAAAGGAAAAGGTTACAATGTAAGGCAAGCAATTATTGCAGTAGGTAGTGGGGAAATGTTTGGTAGAGGCTTGGGTCGTGGACTGCAAAGCCAGCTGAAGTTTTTACCAGAACGGCAAACTGACTTTATTTTTGCTTCAGCCTCTGAAGAAATTGGGTTCGTTGGGGTTACGGTTTTGTTGTTTTTGTATTACTTACTATTTCGCCGGTTGTTGAAAATTATGAAGTACGCGCGCGATGATTTAGCAATGTATATTACGGGTGGGATTTTATTCCTATTTTTAGCACAAGTTCTTATAAACATTGGAATGAATATTGGTATATTGCCAGTTACTGGTATTCCTTTGCCGTTCTTAACTTATGGTGGTAGTTCTTTGCTCGTGACTTGCATTGCGCTAGGAATTGTCCAGAATGTGGCCAGGCAATCAAAGACGTTGCGCTTCTAAACCAGGGGTGTATAATCAAAATATAAACCTAGGACTAACTTATATCTATGAAAAAATTTGATATCAAAAAAGTGCTTACTTGGCTGGGGTTTATGCTCCACTGCCCGGTTTGTAATGCTAAATACGACTTCTCTAATATTAAAATTATGGACAGTGATACTGATTCTGAAACTGCTGAGGCGCACTTGTTAATTCATTCAGATTGTCAAAAGTGCAAGAGCAGTGTGATGTTTAACATCGATATTAACGGTTCAGATGTGTTCACAGTCATTGCTAAGACCGATTTAACCAGCAATGATAGCGCTAAATTTAATGATTTGCCGTCTTTAAACGCTAATGACTGCATCCAGGTTCACAGCAGTTTACAAGGGTTTAATGGCGATTTTATTAAAGCTTTTAAAGCTCAGAAGTAGCAAGGATCTCTAGTCTAAAGTGGGGACTTGCCAAAAATAAGCTAATTTGATAGAATACTTCAGTATTTAATCTTTTGATATTGAAATTATATGGAAAAAATCTTACTAAAAACTACTGCTCGCGAAGTTAATACTCGCAACGCTAAGCCTGTTTATAGGGCAGGACTAATTCCTGTAGAACTTTACGGCCACAAGATTGAGAATGTTCATCTGAGCGTTGATCAGATTGAGTTTGAAAAAGTTCTTCGCAAGGCAGGAGAAAGTACTATTATTGAATTACAATTACCAGATGGTGGTTCTCGTAATGTGTTAGTTAAAGAAGTGGAGCGCCACTATTTAACTACTCAACCAATTCATGTAGATTTTTACGAAGTGAAGATGACTGAGAAATTAACAGCTACTATTCCTATTGAATTTGCTGGTGAGTCTCATGCCGTAAAAGCTTTGGGCGGAACTTTGGTTACTGTGCTTAATGAGGTAGAGGTAGAATGTTTACCAGGTGACTTACCTCACCAGTTTGATGTTGATATCTCTGTTTTAAATTCTTTTGATGATCAAATTTTAGTGAAGGACTTGAAAGTATCTGATAAGGTTGAAATTAAGGCTGATCCAGAAGAGGTTGTTGCTACTGTTCAACCACCGCGCGATATGGCCGCTGAAGAAGCTGCTAACGCTTCTATGGACGAAGCTGCTGCTGTAGCTGCGGCAGTCGGCCCAGAACCTAGCGCAGAAGGCGATGCTGCTACATCTGAGGGTGACGCTAAAGCAGAAGATAAAAAAGAATAGTTATATATAAAGAAGCCGTCGAGCGCAGCGCACGACGGCTTTTTTTTGACTCAGGCAGTTACCAAGAGTTTCGCCAAGTTTTAGGGTGGGGATCAGTTGTAATGAATTCCATATAGCCCCAAATAAACCCAATAAACATTCCGATGATTCCCATGGCTTTGCCTATTTCCATTAGCTCTGTGGTTGGGGACCAGTTCCACCAGAGCATTCCTTCGCCAAAAAGGAATATCAGCACCGCCATAATGCGGGTATCCTTAATCCCTAAGCTCATCATAGCGCCAAGGATTAATAGTAGATAGGATTCCACCAATAGGATTCCACCAGGCAATCGGTTGAGGTGCAAATTAGTCGCAACCAGAAAGAATACTATACAAACTACGAAAGTCAGCATACTCAGCATTACTAGTACATATTTCATAATTACCTCCTATCACTGTTATCTTAACATAATATTAGCTAGTACTATTTCTTATAATTCGCCATTAAAGCGAATCGGTCTAATCCGCGAATATCTTTTACAACCCGCCAGTTCATGTCTTTGCGTTGCTTAAAAAACTTTGGATCAACTTCTAACAGGATCACTGCTCGTTGTTCTAAATGCTTAGAGACTTGCTTGAGAAATTTATCGATTAATTTGAAGTCACTGCTACCATCAGTTAAAGCTAATTTAGGTTCGTGTTTTAAGTTTGGGTAAAACTTTCTGTAGTCTCTTATTGGCACATAGGGGAGATTGGCAATAATTAAATCATATTTTCCTGTCACATTTTTCAACAAATCACTTTTTATAAATTTTATTTGAACTTTTTGAGTTTTGGCATTTGCTTTAGCTATAGCTAACGCTTTACTGGAAATATCCATAGCTGTTACCTTAATTTTTGAACCAGGAAACTGTTTTCTTATACTAATAGCAAGACAACCGCTGCCAGTGCCGACATCTAAAATTTTTAAACCTTTCACTCCTGGTCGTTTGAGTTTCGCATTAATAATCCGCAGACTATTTTCCACTAACCATTCGCTTTCTGGACGGGGGATTAGTGTATCCTTAGTAACCTTGAACTTCAAGCCATAGAAGTACTTATAGCCTAGTAAATAGGCAATAGGCATACCTTTTAGCCTCTGTTTTGCTAATTGTTCAAAGTTTAGCTCTTGAGTTTTGGTTAAAACTTTATTTGGATGCAAATACAAAAACTCCTTGTCCTGCTTTAAAACATGGCCAAGGAGTAAGTCAGCTTCCATTTGTTTATATTTTTTCAACGCTTCAGTAATCGTCATTTGTGTGAGCGTTTAACTCTGAATTGCTTCTTTGCGCAGTTCTAGATCAGCCTTTTCTAGTGCTGAAATTATAGGCTCGAATTGACCTTCCATAATTAAGTTAATCTGGTTAAAGTTTTGATTAATCCGATGGTCAGTTACGCGGTCCTGTGGAAAGTTGTAAGTACGAATTTTTTCACTGCGGTCGCCAGTGCCGATTTGGCTACGGCGTGCATCGGTAATCTTTTTTTCCTCAATCTCACGATAGTAAGCAGATACACGCGCGCGAATAACAGCCAAAGCCTTTTCTTTGTTCTGCGCTTGACTGCGTTCGTCTTGGCATTGAGCCACAATTCCAGTGGGAATATGGACCACGCGAATAGCACTATAGGTAGTGTTTACGCTTTGCCCGCCCGCGCCTTGTGAAGTAGTGGCTTCGATTTTCAAGTCTTTGTCGGCAATAACATAATCTTTTGCTTCCAGTTGAGGCATAACCGCAATAGTAATAGTGGAGGTATGTACACGACCCTGCTTTTCTGTTTCTGGTACTCTTTGCACACGGTGCACACCAGATTCATATTTGAATTTGCTATATGGTCCATTCTCAGCGTTAGCGCGCCCATTCACTTCAAAAATAATTTCCTTGAATCCGCCAGCGTCTGAGCGGGAAGATGAGTCAATGTGAATATTCCAACCTAAGCTTTCGGCGTATTTACCATAAGCGCGGAACATTTCTGCGGCAAATAAAGTTGACTCATCACCGCCTGCACCAGCACGCATCTCAATCATCACATTTTTGTCGTCATTTTCATCTTTAGGAATAAGGTCAATTTCAATGGCTTCGGTTAACTCCAAAATTTTTGACTCTAATATCTCAATTTCTTCAGCAGCCATATTGCGCATTTGTTCGTCTTCGCTATCTAGTAGAGTTTTGTTTTCTTCAATTTGCTTCTCTGCCTGCTCTAAACTCTGAATTTTTTCCACGGTTGGCAAAAGCTGGGTTTGACGGCGTCCAACCTTGGCCATATCAAAATCACCGCCTGAGCTCATTTGCTCAGTCAGTTGGCTATATTCATCTAAAATTTTCTGAAATCCTGGTTTCATATATGAATTTTAACACAAAACCATCCTAAAAAAGGATGGCCTATGTTTGAAGTAAAATTATTAAGCAGCTTTCGTGCTACGAGCCTTACGGGGCTTCTTTTCTTTCTTTTCAGCAGCTACTTTAGCAGCTAGTTCTTGACGCTTCTTGAAGCGTTCAACATTTCCACGGGTGTCTAGCAATTTCTGCTTACCAGTGTAGAATGGGTGACAGTTACTGCAGATTTCAGTTTCAATTGCCTCTACTGTGGAACCAGTAGTGAATTTATTGCCACAAGCGCAAGTGACAGGAATATTTGCGTTATAAGTTGGATGAATTCCAGCTTTCATAGGGAACCTTTCTTGGTCATGCTCTTACGGTGGCTAGGCCAAAGCCGCTTATACATAACAGGTTTATTGATTAACTTAGGTATTTTACGCCCATTTGCATTTTTCGTCAATAGGTGTTAGAATTTATCCATAATAAATT